>NZ_JBPAOH010000202.1:0-10918 GCF_050875635.1 Tolypothrix sp. VBCCA 56010 | reverse complement strand
ATTACCCAAGCTATTGGCAAGCTCAACCAACCGGAAAAAGCCGCTTTCTTGCTCGATAAAGCGCTCGCCTCTGCCAACCAGATTCAGGATTCCTATTCCAAAGCCTCTGCCTTAAGTGCCATTGCCCAAGCCATTGGCAAGCTCAACCAACCGGAAAAAGCCGCTTTCTTGCTCGATAAAGCGCTCGCCTCTGCCAACCAGATTCAGGATTCCTCTTACAAAGTCTCTGCCTTAAGTGCCATTACCCAAGCCATTGGCAAGCTCAACCAACCGGAAAAAGCCGCTTTCTTGCTCAATAAAGCGCTCGCCTCTGCCAACCAGATTCAGGATTCCTCTTACAAAGCCGATGTCTTAAGTGTCATTGCCCAAGCCTATGGCAAGCTCAACCAACCGGAAAAAGCCGCTTTCTTGCTCGATAAAGCGATCGCCTTTGCCAACCAGATTCAGGAATCCTATGTCAAAGCCTCTGTCTTAAGTCGCATTGCCCAAGCCATTGGCAAGCTCAACCAACCGGAAAAAGCCGCTTTCTTGCTCGATAAAGCGATCGCCTCTGCCAACCAGATTCAGGAATCCTATGTCAAACCCAATGCCTTAATTGCCATTGCCGAAGCCGCAGCGAACCTGAAAAACTGGGGACAGGCACTACAAGCCACGCAACAATGCCCCAGTGACGAGTGTAAAGTGGAATCGCTGGCGAAGGTTTTAACGGTTCATGCCGAGCAGCAGCATCCTGAGTTGAAGGGGGAGGAGAATGAGGAGGCGGAGAAGGAGGAGTGAACTTTTTTCAAACAGCGATAATGAGCGAACAGTCAAAAGTCAAAAGTAATGACATAAATAATTTTGCGTAACCACTTATATAAAAAACCATATCAAAGAACACCGTGAAAAAAATCCTCATCCTCTCCGCCAACCCTAAAAACACAAGTCGTTTGCGCTTAGATGAAGAAGTGCGGGAAATCAAAAACACACTGCAACTATCTCCAAATCGAGAGGAATTTCAAATCATCACAGAATCTGCGGTACGAGTGGATGATTTAACCCGCTTTTTGTCTAATCATCAACCAACAATTCTTCACTTTTCCGGACATGGCTCTGGTACTGATGGATTAGCTTTGGAAGATAATTCTGGACACATGCAACTTGTCAGTACACAAGCCCTGGCAAAGCTATTTGATTTGTTTCAGTCACAAGTTGAGTGTGTTTTACTCAACGCCTGTTATAGTGAGGAACAAGCCACAGCAATTCACCAACACATTGATTGCGTGGTGGGAATGAATCAGGCAATCGGAGATAGGGCAGCCATTAATTTTAGTGTCGGATTTTATACTGCTTTAGCTGCGCTCAGGAATTATGAAGATTGTTTTCAAATGGGTTGTACCTCCATTGATTTGCAAGGAATTCCAGAGTATTTAACCCCTGCGATCAAAATTAGGCGACGGCGTTATCAGACAGTAGAGGCAACAAATCCAGTAAAATCTGACAAGGATAATAATATGAGTCATGATCGCAAAGACGGACAAAACCGTTCAGTTTCTATTGGGGGTAATGCCACTGGTAGCGCAATTATAACCGGAGATAGTAGCACTGCAAACGTCAATTTTCAACAAGTCAGTTTACCCGAACCTGCAAGCGTCAACATAGAAGCAGAACTCAACGCCTTACGTGAGATACTGGCGAAGTTAGAAACCTCAGACCGTCGTAAAATTGATAATGCCTTTGCTGATGCCCAGGAGGAGCTAAATAAGGCACAGCCAGATAAAGATGAAATGGGTGATGCATTAAACCGAGCGTTGAAATATGCCCAGAAAGCCGAAGGGTTTGCCTCTGCGATGGAAAAACTTCAGCCCCACTTAGCTAAAACTACTGCTTGGCTAGGTAATAATTGGCACAAGTTATTGAGTATAGTTGGTTTAACAATTTAAGTTTTAACTTTTGACTACATACCACAAAACTTTTTTGCAAGAGGATTTTGCTTTAAGTCTCACGCAAAGCCGCAAAGTCGCTAAGAAGAACTTTGTGTTTCAGTGAGATTTTTAATGATACAGCGATCGCTCTATACATATTGATGTCAATCCTAATACATTTAAACTAAGAAGCATGACATAGGTTGACATCACCATGAAACGACGCTGGAAGTCTCTACTGCTAGCCTGGAATTGGGTACTGCTGTCATTGGGTACATCAATATTGATTATCCTGACGCAACCTATTTCACCCGTTCCCGCACAAGAACCACCTGCGATTGAAGCTACGAAAAAGCCATCAGAACCAGAAAAACCCGCAAACACTCCGGAAACAACAGAGAAAAAGCCATCAGAACCGGAAGCAACAGACAAAAAGCCATCTGACGTAGCCGAACCCCCACCCACTCCCGAAGAACTCGCTCGTCGGCAAAAATTGATGGAAGGAGATAAGCTTTATCTTGCGGGAAATCTCCCAGAAGCGGAAAAAATGTATCGTCTTGCGAAAGCACCTTTCACCACAAAATTAAAGAATCAACAACGCAAACCTGCAATAATCGATCCAGCACAACTTTCCCCAGCAGGTAAAGTATACTGGCGGGAAGCCGAAGCCGGAATCGCAAGTAAGCTGCAAACTAGAACTTTAGTACCACTGCAACTATTAGTAGAACAAGTTCCCGAATTTATCCCCGGTCATATAAAATACGCTGAAATCCTGAAACAATACAATGATGAGAAAAAAGCATTAGCTGTATTAGACAGAGCTGCTACGCTATATCCGAATCAACCAGACTTAATTAAAGCCAGAGTTGCAGCACTTGCAGATGCGAAAAAATGGATGGAAGCTTCTTTAGCTGCGCGTCAATTTGCGATTCTCAACTCTAACGATCCGCAAGCGGCAGAATTTAAAAAGCTAGCTGACGACAATCTCAAACGTTATAAATCGCATATCCGCGCCGAAGTCAGAGGTAACACGATCGCCAACATCATCACTGGTGCATTAGGTTACGCTGTCACCGGCAGCCTTCTCGGTCCATTTTCTGCCCTTGATTCTACCATAATGTTGCTACAAGGGGAAGGGTCTGTTGGAGAATCTGTAGCCAAGCAAGCAAAAAAACAACTGAAATTAATTAATGATGAAACTGTTGTCAAATACGTTGATGAAATCGGACAGAAACTAGTTAAGGTGTCAGGAAGGGAAGAGTTTAAATACGAGTTCTTTGTCATCCCCCTCGAAGACCTTAACGCCTTTGCGCTACCTGGAGGCAAAATCTTCATTAATGCGGGTGCGATCGTTAAAGCCAATTCTGAGGCAGAATTAGCCGGGTTAATCGGTCACGAATTATCACACGTCGTCCTTTCCCACGGCTTTCAGCTAGTCACCCAAGGCAATTTAATTTCCAACGTTACCCAATATTTACCACTTGGCGGCACCATCGGTCAACTCTTTGGACTTAGCTACAGCCGCGATATGGAACGTCAAGCAGATACACTCGGTACACGTTTGATAGCTACCAGCGGCTATGCTTCTGATGGTTTGCGTAACTTAATGGCGACGTTAGAAAAACAACAGAAAAACGCTCCACCTACTTGGTTATCTTCTCACCCAGGTGGTTCCGAGCGAGTTAGCTATTTAGAAAGCTTAATTTCTGACACTGGCTATAACCGCTATGCTTATGAAGGAGTAGGGCGTCACCAAGAAATTAAAGAACGCGTGAAGCAACTACTCAAAGAGAAAAAAGAACGTGAAGAACGAAAAAAGAAGCCAAATGATGAATCAAAAAAATAAATTCTTCGTCATTTGAACTATCAACTCCCTAACCACTGTTCTGTTGAGGATGATTTATGTCATCAAAAACCTTTAAATTTCTGTTTTTTAGCAGTCTGAGTTTATCGCTCTTACTGGGCAATACCGCAGCATTTGCTCAATACAGTAACACAACTACCAGAACCACCACAACTACTTCCGATGGCGTTGTCGTACCCACAACATCAACAGGTGGTTCAATACCATCAAGACCAATAGATAATTCAACAGGTATACCAAATTACCCCAGCGTTAATGACATTGCTCGGTTTAACTGTCAGCCATATAACGGTCAGTATACCGTAATGTATCAACCACAAAGTCAACCAAATCAATATTTTCCGTGGGCAGCACCGGGAACATTAGGTGGTGGTTGGAATTCGCAAGCTCGTTGTAATGCGATCGCCAGTCGTTTAGAATCATATCGGCAAGATGGCTTATTAGAACTGCAAACAGCCGTAGAAAATAACCAGAACACAATCTGCGTCACCACCGAAGCTAATCCATCCTGTCGAATTGTCCTGACAGTACCTCCGGGAAGAGATGCCTATGATGTACGCAATAACGTTTTCCAAAATCTCGTTTCCGCCGACAATGGACAATACACCACAGCCGTCAACACTTACACAAGTCGTGGTAACGGAGCGAACGATTTATACAACTTAGGTCGGACACTTCTCGGTAGTGGCAATAGTCGCACTAATAATCTGGCATCTTCTAAAGGCGGAATCAATCTCAAACCATTCCTCGACCCCAAAGATGGCGGTACTGCCACTGGTTTGCGGAATGGCGTACCACGTCAAGGTAATTCGCAAAAGTTGAATCCTCGTAATTTCCGTTAATTAATTGTTTTTGCGTCCTAATCTTAAATATCTCCCTCATATCCCTCCTTTTTCTGGGGGGATATTTTTTATTTTTGCACTTATTTGGGATAAGGCGAAAGGGAAAGGTTAAAAAGTTTAAATTTATCATAACGTTCAATTACTCTATTTTTCCATTACTCAATCTTTCTGCCAGCCAATTACGAAAGCTGGCATGATAGAAACTGTAATTAGTTTTTGTGTCTATTCGCTGTTGCACTAAGAACTCAAGCCAATTTTCCAGCACTTCTTCGACTTCGTATTCATCTTCATCAATTATTTGAGCGATCGCACTCGCTGACATCCCTCCCTTTGACGCAGATGTTAGGACGCGAAGCACTTTCAACGCCACATCAGACAAACCCTCTTGTTTCATTTTTTGCCAATGCTGGATAAAGGAATGCACATCATCCCAGTTTTGTTCTGAATACTCGGATAAATCAAGAATTTGCGAAGGTGCTTCAATTAACAAACCAGATTTTTCTCTTTTGAAAGGACGACGGGTGAGAATAAAATAGACGCCATCCGGCAGATATCTGGGAAGATAAAACAGATTTGTACCTAGAGGTTGGCTGTTACGGTCAATTGCATCTAAGGCATCAATAGCAATTATCAACCGTTGTGGTGGTTCTAGTTTGTCGCTAATTTTCTGAAGCAGCAGCGAAAGAAACCAACTCCCCTTAGTGGCGTTGTCCGGAAGTACCCCCCTCACTCCCCCCGTAAACGGAGGGAAGTCTTCCTCCCTCCTCGCTTGCGGGGAGGGTTGGGGTGGGGTGCTAGCGCTATGCAACCATTCGATTAATTGCGTACATACATCCTTGAGAAATTCCTCGGCACAATTTTTACCCTCAACTTGGGCATTGTAATAAACAACATTACTGTTTTCCGTTACATACTTGGCGAGGATTGCACTTTTACCGCTACCGGGTACGCCAACAATGGTGAAGTAACCCCGGTTGTAGTGGTGGAGAAATTCGTTGATGGTAGTGAAGGCAAATTCACGACCGATAAAATTTTGGCTTTTTTCGAGAATGACTTGTTGAAATTCGGTTGGGTAGGAGGCGAAATTGATGGCGATTTGGGAAGGTGAAGTATTCATGGTTTCGCCTCCATGCCTTCTAGCCGTAGGAAATGCAAGCGTCCGGATTCTTCACCTGCTACTATTGTTATGCCATCTGGGGCAACGGCGCAGCAATTTATACTACTTTCTCCAGTGAAACTGGCAATTATTTTCTGAGTTTTCAAATCCCAAACTTTGAGAGTATGGTCAGAGGAAGCAGAAATCACACATTTGCCATTTGGGGTTACAGCTACATCATTTACCCAGTCTGTATGACCTATAAGCGTGAATAGTTCCTTTGCTGTTTCCAAACTCCAAACTTTGATAGTCTTGTCGTTAGAGCCAGAAATTAACCGATTGCTATCTGGGGTTACGGCTAAAGCATTTACACTATCTCCGTGACCTGTAAGAGTGAACATTTGCTTTGCAGGTATTAAATTCTGAATGAATTTAAAAAATCCTTCCCATTTGTACAAACTCCAAACCTTAATTTTTTTGTCACTTGAACCAGAAATTACCCACTTGCCATCAGGAGTTACAGCTATAGAATTGACCCAGTTTACCCTACCACAATTTATTAAGGCTTTAATTAGAATTAAGCAAAAACTTATCATCCATATAATAAATAATATAAACGGAATAAATTTGTCTAAAAATCTTTTCTTTTTATTCAGATTCCAAACTTGTATAGTCCTAAACCGACAATTAGAAATAGCTTGCTTGCCATCTTGGGTCACAGCTAGAGCATAATAATTTTCAAGTAAATTAATACCTTGTAGGTTGAATATTTCCTCTCTTTCAAAATTATAAACTTCGAGTTCGCCTAAACTAGAAATCACCAGTTTGCGATTAGGAGTGACAGCTAAATTATTTAGACTGCGCCTATTATAGCTGGATAGTTTCTCTCTAGTCTGAAGATTCCAAAATTTAAGACCATCCTCTCCACAAGAAATCGCCAGCTTGCCATTCGGGGTAATAGCTATCTTTTTGATCGATTCAATATGGGCTGTATTTACATTGTATCCTTCGGTACGAGTAAAATTTGACTCTGCATTTTCCAGATTCCAAACTTTGATGGTCTTGTCAGATGAAGCTGAAATCACCTGCTTGCCATCAGGCGTGACGACGACATCCATTAATGACTGGTTATGACCTGTGAGGGTAAACAATTCTTTACTAGTTTCTAAATTCCAAACTTTAATAGTTTTGTCCCAAGAACCAGAAATTATCTGTTTGCTATTCGGGGTGACTGTGACAGCCCATACCATATCCTGATGATTGGTGAAGGTGAACAGTTGCCTTCGAGTTATCAAATTACAAATTAAAATGAAATATCGTATTGACCAGTGATTATCGCCAGCAAGTTTGGAAATTTGCCTTTTGGCAATGAGATTGCGAATGTAAGTAAAAAATCCTATTCTTTTGTCCAGATTCCAAACCTTAAGAGTATTGTCTTTTGAAGCAGAAATTACCTTTTTACCATCAGGGGTGACAGCGACAGAAGTAACAGAGTGGCTATGACCCCTGAGAGTAAATAATAACCTTCCAGTTTTCAGATTCCAGACTTTAAGAGTATTGTCCCAAGAACCAGAAATTACCTTTTTGCCATCGGGAGTGACAGCGACAGCTTGTACTCCACGCCAATGACCCTTCAATGTGTACAATATTTCACCAGTTTCTATATTCCAAACTTTGATAGTTTTATCAGTTGAACCCGAAATCAGGTACTTCCCATCCGGCGTAACAGCTAATGCAAATACCCAGTTATTATGACTAGTGAGAGTACGTACTTCTTCCCCAGTCTGCCAATTCCAGACTTTGATAATTTTGTCCATTGAGGCAGAAATCACGTACTTTCCATCCGGGGTGATAGCCACTGCTAGTACGTAGTCACTATGACCAGCGAGAGTACGCACTTCTTTCCCAGCTTGCCAATTCCAGACTTTGAGTGTAGAATCATCCGAACCAGAAATCACGTACTTGCCATCCGGGGTGACAGCGACTGCATAAACCGAGTCACTATGACCGCTGAGGGTGCGAACTAACGCACCACCAGGGGGAGTTAAGCTAGCTGTCAACGGACGCAAGCAACTGGTTTTGGTTTGCGATATTTGTTGCAGCAACCCTTGAATTTCTGGCGCATCAAAGTGTAGCAAACGCCCTGACAATTGCTCTGCTAATTGCTTTGTATCTTCAATTAAAATATGTGCCGAGAGCCGCAACGCCCCTTGAATTAATTTCAGCGCTTTTACAGTTTCGATCTTGTATTCTGGGTGAGTTAATAATTGTGCATCTTCAATCAAATCGTAATCTTCAATTAGCAGTTGTACGCCAAATTTAGGATGATTAATTTTTGCTTCTATAAAATCAAAATCACTCAACAGACGGCAGAGTTCTTTAAGCTCACCCCCTTCCAAAGCCCATCGGAGTGATTCTCCCAAAAAAAGCTCTATTTCTTCCGGAGAAAGTTCAGCTAAGATAGTGCAAACATCACTCATTGCTTAACTTTCCTCTCGTAATCATCTTGAATAATTCAGCATTAATCTTTCGTAAATCCGCCTCCGCCGCTTGCACAATATCCTGGCGATGCAAAAAATCTCGGAAGCTTTCGTGATAAAACCTGTAACGCAGTGGTTGGTAATTTTCCTGCTTCTGCAAAAATTGCGCCCACCCATCAAGAACTTCCTGCACAGTTAACTCATTCTGCTTAGAATATTTGGCAATCACTTCACGGGAAGCTGCGCTACGTATAGCACACATAACATAGACAATCTTGATTTTATTTTTCGGTAAAGGCTTGCTTGTCATGCCCATGATTTCCCAGTGGCTGTAATAATATCCTTGTAAACCTACAGGTAATTCATCCAAAGGTTTATTATTGTAAAACCCTTCAGCGATCGCTGGCAAAACACAGCGCAAATACATAAAATTATTTTCGCTTTTTGTCGCTACCTCTTCCACAAACTCAGTATTAGAGAGATTTTGCTTTTCAATCCACTGACTCAGCCCCTGTTTATATTCTCCATCATTGAGCAATAGCCAAATATACTCTTTCACATCCTGACTACTCCTTTCAGGGTAATCTCTTAAGTCAAATTCCTGGGTGGGAACGCTGGGTGAAACATTCAACCTTTTATCATTCTGGTTATAAGGTCTTATTGTCAGCAGAAAGTAAACGTTTTCTGGAAGAATAGTAGGTAAATATAAAAGGTTTCCTGTCGCTTCTTGGTCAACTTCATCCAGTGCGTCAACAACAATTATTAGGCGATCGCCAGCACTAATTTTTTCGCTAGCTTTGGTCAGCAAACTTGATAAATCAGCATCGGCTGCATCCTGCAACTGGTAACGATTCATCACTTGTTTGCGAATTTTTTTCAGGAACAATTCCGGGCGATTCATTCCCTCAGCCCGAACATTAAAAAAGCAAATTGCTTCTGGGTTGTCTAATACGTACTTGGCTGAAATGGCACTTTTCCCCATCCCTGCATCACCCACGACAGTGAAGTAACCATTGGGGTTGTTGTTGAAGAACTCTTCAATAGCATCAAAAACGAATTTCCTACCACGGAATGACTCTGTTTTATCTTTAATTAATCGCTCAAATTCTGGCGGGATTTGCTGCGGATACCAATCTTTTGGAGCAACTATATCAGTTGGTTTAATCTTTAAAACTTCAGCAATCTTTAAAATAATCCTTCTTTCAACTCCATTAGGGCAGTCTTTCGTACCTAGTAAACGTTTAATTGTGTCACTAGAAGTACATGCTTTATCTGCAAGCTTTTCTATAGTTAAACCTGCTTGTTTATAGGCGTTTTGGAGTTTAATCTTCCCTTCTTGGCTAGATTGAACTTTATCTGATAGCATCATAAAATTTATTGATGAATATAAATTATAAATAAATCATACTTAATTTAATTTTACCTGTGTAGGGCAGTTAGGTTTTATTGGATTGCCCCATCTGCCCCATAATTTCGGGCAAATCAAAATTGAAACTCAACTTATCTGCCCTCGAATTTAAATTGTTGCCCGAATAGGATACAAATATGCAAGTTCAGAAAAACCTTGCAGATAGCTGTCAATCAATAAATTCTATACACAAACGAGGTCAACAACTCATGAACTTCAATATTTTTTCCAAACCCCAACCCAACAATAACGATGCTGCACAAGAAATGGAACAAAAAATAATAGAAGAATTATTACGCCAAGCGCGTCTCACCTTTAATCTTGCTTTAGGCGTAACCGCAGCATCTGCAATGATGACATTATCTGGTGTGGGACTTCTCTATTTAAATAAAGCATCAGAAGCCAGCCTCACCGCAGGTGCAGGAATTCTTGCCAGTATTAGCAGCGTTCAGTTTGCCAAAGATGCAAAAGAAGAATTGCACGAGATTATAGACAATTTGCCAAAATAACGCCGGAGATGGGGATGGGTGCCTCTTCGGGCTTAATATAGTGGTGTGCGATCGCACACCGCTAACAGATTATTATCTGTGGTTTAATCTTTAAAAAATCCCTAGTCCCTAGTCCCTAATTCCTAACCCCTATATGACACCCCAACGCATCGAACCCAATCCCGGACAAGAATCAGTTTGGGATTACCCCCGTCCCCCTCGCTTAGAAGACACAACCAAACACATCCAAATCATCTTTAATGATGTACTTATCGCAGATACCCACAGCGCTAAACGTGTTTTAGAAACCAGCCATCCACCCGGTTACTACATCCCTCCTGCGGATATCAAAATGGAATATCTACTTTTGACACCGCGTTCTAGCTTTTGTGAATGGAAGGGAAGTGCCGGTTACTACAATATCCGCGTGGGTGACAAAGAAGTGCAAAATGCTGCTTGGTTTTACCCCGAACCGACACCAGAGTTTGCATCTATCAAAGATTATGTAGCTTTTTACGCCCACATGATGGATGCCTGCTATGTGGATGGGGAAAAAGTACAACCGCAACCAGGTAACTTTTATGGAGGTTGGATTACCAGCGATATTGTCGGACCTTTCAAAGGTGGCGCCGGCACTTGGGGATGGTGAGAATTTACAAATGAAATCAGTCTAACAACCGTCGCACGGAAATTATGATGTTGGGAAACGCCAAAGGATTTACTTCGCCATTACTTAGCTTAAAACAAAAGAAGCCTCACGTCTCACCCTGTACTCAGGGGAGCGTGAGATGAATTTTGGGCAATGACGAATTGACCAACGAACGATATTGAACGCA
>NZ_JBPAOH010000201.1:0-10940 GCF_050875635.1 Tolypothrix sp. VBCCA 56010 | reverse complement strand
TGGGAAAGAATGCCAATGCCCAATGCGATAGGGCCCCAAGTCGGCGGGCGACGGTTCATCCCACCCCAGCCACGGAGTGGGCTTTCCCGCCGGCTTTCTGTAACGAATTAAATTCCGCACATACTCTGCGTCCCCTTCGGGTTCATCAGTTCGACGGGACGGAAACCGACTCCGCCGACTGATTCACCTCTGCGCTTACTCTGTGTTCCTCTGCGTTTAAAAACGCGCTCGTTTTGACGCGATCGCTGTACTAAGAGTATTCCATTTCTCGCTCATATGCGTAAATAAAACTTTTTGTCAAGTATATATTCTAGATTTAGGTGCATTTGCCTACCCCTAAACGCAGTATTTTCACGAATATTTTTCACCCTAGTTTCACTGATTTTCTAACCAGAGGAAGAGGTAATATATTTAAAATTACTCCTCAGTAATTATATTAATAAAGTAGTAAAAAAGCGAAAGAATTGATATTTGTAACGAAAAATCCTTCATATATCAATTCCTTAATATTGAGTAGGCTTTACTAAGAAGAAGTAGCAAAACTTCAGTAATTACAAAAGACTCGGCGACAAGTTAAATTACATTTTCATTACCATTGTCATTTGTCCCAAGTTCCCAAAGACAAATGACTAATAAATATTCTAGAGGAATTGCCCATGATTGTTGATTCGCACTCTTATACAACACTTGGCGGTGTGCGTGTCTCTCGCTTTATGACAGAAGTCAATATAGACACAGCACTAGAAGACATTTTATTTTATCTAAATTCTCAGCGTGGAGGCTTGCTGACTAGCAGCTACGAATATCCAGGTAGATACAAAAGATGGGCGATTGGATTTGTCAATCCCCCCTTGGAACTAACTACAAGAGAGAATAGTTTTACATTAAAAGCATTAAGCGATCGCGGCAAAATTCTCTTACCATTAGTCTTTGAGCGTTTATCGCAATCGAAGCAACTTCAAGAAGTAATTTCAGATAAAGATAATATTACTGGGACTGTCAAGAAAACACAACAATTATTTGCGGAAGAAGAGCGCAGTAAACAACCTTCAGCATTTACAGTTGTCCGAGAAATTCTGCATACCTTCTCAAGTAAAGAAGACGAACATTTAGGACTTTATGGTGCATTTGGTTACGACTTAGTTTTTCAATTTGAGCCGATTCCCCAGTGTTTAGATCGTCCTGAAGACCAGCGTGATTTAGTATTATATCTGCCTGATGAATTAGTCGTAGTTGACTACTATCTACAAAGCGCATTTCGTCTTCAATATGAATTTGAAACAGCGCATGGCAGCACAAATTATCTTCCTCGCACAGGTGAATCGATAGATTATCGCGGCAAACGTCTTCAACCCGCACAAGCTGCTGACCATAAAAGAGGCGAATATGCCAAGCAAGTTGAAGTAGCACTCGATTACTTCCGTCGAGGCGATTTATTTGAAGTAGTTCCCAGTCAAAACTTTTTTGAATCTTGCGAACAATCACCCAGCAAACTATTTGAAACCTTAAAGAAAATCAATCCCAGTCCTTACGGATTCATTTTCAATTTAGGTGGAGAATATCTCATCGGTGCATCCCCAGAAATGTTTGTCCGCGTTGAAGGTAGGCGCGTAGAAACCTGCCCGATTAGTGGTACTATTAGCCGGGGACAAGATGCCATTGACGATGCCGATCAAATTCTTTTGTTACTCAACTCCCACAAAGATGAGTCTGAGTTGACAATGTGTACCGACGTAGATCGCAATGACAAATCACGAATTTGTGAACCCGGTTCAGTCAGAGTAATTGGGCGTCGGCAAATTGAATTGTACAGCCACCTGATTCATACAGTCGATCACGTTGAAGGCACATTACGAGAAGAATTTGACGCCTTAGATGCATTTCTTTCCCATACATGGGCAGTTACAGTAACCGGCGCACCCAAACGCGCTGCCATGCAATTTATCGAACAGCATGAACGTAGCGCTAGACGTTGGTATGGTGGTGCAGTTGGCTATCTCAGCTTTAATGGTGATTTGAATACCGGTTTGATTTTGCGAACAATTCGCTTAAAAGATTCAATCGCTGAAGTACGAGTTGGTGCAACAGTTCTTTACGACTCGATACCACAAGCCGAAGAACAAGAAACAATTACCAAAGGTGCTGTTTTATTTGAAACAATTCGCCGCGCCAAACAAATAGACGAGAAAATCGAGGAATGCAGCAATAAAAACTTGAGTAAATGCATTCCCGATGCTGAACCCGGTAAGCACATCTTACTAATTGACCACGAAGATTCATTTGTTCACACACTAGCTAATTACATCCGGCAAACCGGCGCAAGCGTCACCACACTACGTCATGGCTTTGATGAATCGCTTTTTGATACAATACGTCCTGACTTAGTTGTTTTCTCTCCAGGTCCCGGCAGACCAAGCGAATTTAAAGTTCCGGAAATGGTCGCCGCTTGCGTCCGCCGCAAAATTCCCATTTTTGGAGTTTGTCTGGGGCTGCAAGGCATTGTAGAAGCTTTTGGTGGAGAATTAGGAGTTCTCAACTATCCCCAACATGGTAAATCCTCGCGGGTTTTCATCACCGATACAGATTCGGTGATGTTTAAAGACTTGCCGGAATCCTTCGCCGTGGGTAGATATCATTCACTATTTGCTCTACCATTACAAATGCCGGCAGAACTGAAAGTGACAGCAATTTCCGAAGACAACGTAATTATGGGAATTGAACATCAAACACTTGCGATCGCTGCGGTTCAGTTTCACCCAGAGTCAATCATGACTTTGAACGGCGAAATCGGTTTAGCCATCATCAAAAACGTTGTACGTAAATACACGCAAACGAAAGAGTCGGTAGTTATTAGTTAAATGGGCATGGGGCATGGGGCATGGGGCATTGGGCATTGGGCATGGGGCATTGGGCATTGGGCATTGGGCATTGGGTAAAATTCCTCTCCCCCTGCCCCCCCTGCTCCCCCTGCTCCCCTGCTCCCCCTGCTCCCCATCCCCCACTCCCCCCCTCTCAAAAACTCTCCCCCTCCCCATGACCCAAGCCCCTCCCCGTCACATTCTCAAAGAAATTGTCTTGCAAAAAAGGCAAGAAGTTGTCCAAATGCAGCAAGAAATGCCTTTGGCAACTGTGCAAAATCAGTTAAATGATGCACCAAAGGTGCGAGATTTCCTCGGCGCTTTACAGCAAAGTCCTTATAGACCTAGCTTAATAGCCGAGGTAAAAAAAGCATCACCAAGTCGTGGTATTATTCGAGCAGACTTTGACCCGATCGCGATCGCCAAATCTTACGAAAGCGGTGGTGCAGCTTGTATCTCTGTCCTCACAGATGAAAAATTCTTTCAAGGCAGTTTCGACAATCTGCGTCGCATCCGTCCAGAGGTAGAATTGCCGCTACTCTGCAAAGAATTCATCATTCACCCCTACCAAATTTATACAGCAAGAGCGGCGGGCGCAGATGCTGTATTATTAATTGCAGCCATCCTCACAGATGAAGGACTCCAAGACTTTTCGCGACTAATTCACCAATTGGAAATGACTGCGCTGGTAGAAGTTCACACCTTAGCCGAACTGAATCGCGTACTCAAGCTTGAGGGTATACGCTTGGTAGGAATTAACAACCGCAATTTAGAAAATTTTACGGTTGATTTAGCAACTACACAGCAACTTTTAGCGCAACGGCAGCAAGAATTGCTTTCCTTGGATATTACCGTCGTCAGCGAATCGGGATTATTTACACCCGCTGATTTATCCTTAGTGGCTGAAGCTGGTGTGCGTGCAGTTTTGGTGGGAGAATCTTTAGTGAAACAAAGCGATGTAGAACAAGCTACACGTAATTTGTTTCCGAAGGAATAAGTTAGTTGTTAGTTGATAGTTGATAGTTGGTAGTTGATAGTTGATAATTGATAGTTGGAGCGTTGGAGCGTTGTTTTCCCCATTTCCGCGTTTTCCATTACCGCGTTCCCCATTCCCCATTACCCATTTTCCGTATGACTTCTATTTCTCATCACTTTCAAACTTTAAGAAATCGCCAACAGTGTGCTTTTATTCCGTTTATTACAGCTGGCGATCCTAACTTAGAAACTACCGCCGAAGCTTTACGCATCTTAGATCGCAATGGTGCAGACTTTATAGAATTGGGTGTTCCTTACTCCGATCCTTTGGCAGATGGTCCGGTGATTCAAGCAGCAGCAACTCGCGCTTTGCAACGAGGAACAAAATTAGAACAAGTGTTAGAAATGTTGCAAGCTGTGATTCCCAGCTTGAAAGCGCCGATAATTTTATTTACTTATTACAATCCGATTTTGTACCGGGGTATTAAGTCATTTTTAGCGGAAATTGCTAATGTAGGGGTACGCGGTTTGGTCGTGCCAGATTTACCTTTAGAAGAAGCAGAAGAATTAATTCAAACTGCTGCTAGTTTCGGAATTGAGGTAATATTGCTTGTAGCGCCTACCAGTTCTCAAGATAGAATTGTGGCGATCGCTCGTCAATCTCAAGGATTTATCTACCTCGTCAGTGTAACAGGCGTTACCGGAATGCGCTCTCAAATCCAACTCCGCGTCAAGGATTTGATTACAGAATTGCGAAGCGTCACCGATAAACCGATTGGCGTTGGCTTTGGTATTTCCGCACCCGAACAAGCACATCAAGTTATGGAATGGGGCGCAGATGCCGTAATTGTCGGTAGCGCCTTCGTCAAAAAATTAGCAACTGGTAGTCCCAGCGAAGGACTGCAAGCTGTAGAAAAACTTTGTCAAGAACTCAAAGCAGCGATTACCCCCACCGCATCCCTGCAAAAAGTAGGTTCGGTTTAAATTATACCCATTCCCCACTCCCCATTCCCCACTCCCCACTCCCCACTCCCCACTCCCCACTCCCCACTCCCCACTCCCCCACTCCCCACTCCCCACTCCCCCACTCTCCCACTCCCCATTCCCCATTCCCCAATAAAGGATTTTAACCAGTGGTAAGCATTCAAGATATCAACACTATCATTTCACCTGAGACAGCGCGACCAGACTCGTTAGGCAGATTTGGTAAGTTCGGCGGTAAGTACGTCCCAGAAACCTTAATGCCCGCATTAAGCGAGTTAGAAACCGCATACGAGCAATATCGCCACGATGCCAGCTTTCAAGAAGAGTTGCAAGGTTTACTCAAAGACTACGTGGGAAGACCTAGCCCGTTATATTTCGCCGAACGCCTGACCAAGCATTACGCTCGACCTGACGGCACTGGACCGCAAATTTATTTAAAGCGTGAAGATTTAAATCATACAGGCGCTCACAAAATTAATAACGCTTTAGCGCAGGTGTTATTGGCAAAGCGCATGGGTAAAAAGCGGATTATCGCCGAAACCGGTGCAGGTCAGCATGGAGTCGCTACGGCAACCGTGTGTGCGCGTTTTGGTTTTGAATGCGTGGTTTACATGGGTGTTCAGGATATGCAACGCCAAGCCCTGAACGTATTTCGGATGCGTTTGATGGGTGCGGAAGTACGTCCGGTCGAAGCTGGTACGGGTACTTTGAAAGATGCTACCTCAGAAGCGATTCGCGATTGGGTGACGAATGTCGAGACCACCCACTATATCTTGGGTTCCGTTGCTGGTCCTCATCCCTACCCGATGTTAGTGCGTGACTTTCATGCCGTAATTGGTACAGAAACTCGCGCTCAATGTCAAGAGAAATGGGGCGGTTTGCCAGATATTCTTTTGGCTTGTGTTGGTGGTGGTTCTAATGCGATCGGCTTGTTCCACGAGTTTGTAAATGAAGCATCTATCCGCCTGATTGGAGTTGAAGCGGCAGGTGAAGGTGTCGATACAGAAAAACATGCAGCCACCTTGACAAAAGGACGAGTAGGTGTATTGCATGGTGCGATGAGCTATCTACTGCAAGATGACGATGGTCAGGTAATCGAGGCACATTCGATTAGTGCAGGGTTAGATTATCCCGGTGTGGGTCCTGAGCATAGTTATCTAAAAGAAATTGGTCGCGCCGAATATTACAGCGTGACTGATAAGCAAGCTTTAGAAGCATTGCAGAGACTTTCGCAGCTAGAAGGAATTATTCCTGCTTTAGAAACCGCTCATGCGATCGCCTATCTTGAAACCCTTTCTCAAGAGCTTGATGGTAATCCCCGAATCATCATCAACTGTTCAGGTCGTGGTGACAAAGACGTGCAAACAGTCGCGAAAGCGCTCAGTGTCGAGTAGTTAGGAGTTAAGAGTTATTGGTTAGTGGTTAGTGGTTATTAGTTAGTGGTTAGTGGTTAGTGGTTAGTGCTTAGTTGATAGTGGGGATTTGAAGAGGGGAAAAGGGAAAAGGAGAAAGGGGAAAGAGGAAAAGCCCAATGCCCAATGCCCATTGCGATAGGGCCCATTGCCCAACAACCATCAACCATCAACTATCTACTATCCACGCTCCAACCATCAACGCTCCAACCATCAACCAACAACCAATATGATAGCCACAACCCAAGCTCCATCTAACAACATTCCCGTCACTCCCGACCAAAATTGGTCTGATTTATTAAAACAATTACTCGACAAGCGATCGCTCACAGTTTCTCAATCTGCGGACTTGATGCAAGGTTGGCTGACAGATGCTGTTCCCCCCGTCCTAACCGGAGCGATTTTAGCCGCAATTCAGGCAAAAGGCGTATCCACAGAAGAATTGGTTGGTATGGCTGGTGTCTTGCAATCCCAGTCAATAGGGGGACAAAGGGGACAAGGAAGACAAGGAGGACAAGGAGACAAGGAGACAAGGAGACAAGGGGACAATTCTTTCTCCCCATCCCCCCCTCTCCCCATCCCCCCCTCTCCCCCTCTCCCCCTCATCGACACCTGCGGAACTGGTGGAGATGGAGCTTCAACTTTCAACATATCAACTGCTGTCGCTTTTGTAGCTGCTGCTGCTGGGGTAAAAGTTGCCAAACATGGCAATCGTTCAGCATCCAGCAAAACCGGTTCTGCTGATGTGTTGGAAGCTTTGGGTATAAATCTTAATGCCAGTCCCAAGAAAGTGGAGTCCGCAGTTGATGCAGTTGGGATGACCTTTTTGTTTGCCCCAGGATGGCATCCAGCATTGAAAGCAGTTGCCGCTTTGCGAAAAACTTTGAAAGTGCGGACTATCTTTAATTTGCTTGGACCTTTGGTGAATCCAATGCGACCGACAGGGCAAATTATTGGTGTGAGTGACCCACTTTTGTTAGAAACGATCGCTCAAGCATTATCGCAACTCGGATGTCGTCGAGCGATCGCTCTCCACGGCAGAGAAAAGTTAGATGAAGCAGGTTTGGCAGACATCACTTACCTAGCTGTACTTCAAGAGCAAAAAGTTCGCTGCATCACACTCAATCCGCTAGAATTGGGTTTAAGTCATGCTCCTACTGAAGCCTTGTGCGGTGGAGATGTCCAAGAGAATGCAGAAATCTTAAAAGCTGTTTTGCAAGGGAAAGGCACTCAAGCGCAGCAAAATGTAGTTGCTTTAAATACCGCTCTAGCCCTACAAGTTGGCGAAGTATTTGATAGCAACTCCACAGATATTCTGGAAAATTGTGTTCAAGGCATCGCTCTTGCCAAAGAAGTACTGCAAAGCGGTGCTGCTTGGACTAAATTACAACAACTGGCTGAATTTTTACGCGATTAACTGTTAGCAACTTAGTGAACTAATCGGAGAAAAAGAAATGATTGTCATCCTAAAAAACGGTACACCTCAAGAAGAAATTACTCGAATCAGTCAAGAAATCAGTGAAACATGGGGAGTCAAAGTAGAAAAAAGCATCGGCAAGCACAAAGTTGTTTTAGCGATGATTGGCGATACTCCTAGCATCAATCCGTTGCAAATCAAGGGGTATAGCCCTTGGATTGAGGAAGTATTGCGAGTACAGCAACCGTTCAAACGGGTGAGTCGCGAATTCCGATATGGAGAAGCTAGCGAAGTTATTGTACCGACACCTAATGGTAATGTCTACTTCGGTGAAAATCATCCGATTGTCGTGGTAGCCGGACCGTGTTCAGTTGAGAATGAACAGATGATTGTGGAGACAGCAAAGCGGGTGAAAGCAGCAGGAGCCAAGTTCATCCGTGGTGGAGCGTACAAACCTCGTACCTCACCTTACGCATTCCAAGGACATGGTGAAAGTGCTTTGGGCTTGTTAGCAGCTGCCCGTGAAGCTACAGGTTTAGGCATCATCACAGAAGTGATGGATACTGCCGACTTAGCAGCAGTGGCAAGAGTAGCTGACGTGATCCAAGTGGGAGCGCGGAATATGCACAACTTCTCGTTGTTGAAAAAAGTAGGCGCTCAAGATAAGCCAGTATTGTTGAAGCGTGGAATGTCCGCCACAATTGATGAGTGGTTGATGGCAGCAGAATATATCCTAGCTGGAGGAAATCCGAATGTAATTCTTTGTGAGCGGGGAATTAGAACCTTTGATGGTAAATATGCTCGCAATACCTTAGATTTGTCGGTGCTTCCAGTATTGCGATCGCTTACCCATCTACCAATCATGATTGACCCCAGTCACGGTACAGGTAGGTCTGAGTACGTTACACCAATGGCAAAAGCAGCGATCGCCGCCGATACAGATGCATTAATGATTGAAGTTCACCCAAATCCAGCGAAAGCCCTATCTGATGGACCTCAATCCCTCACTCCCGATAAATTTGACATCTTGGCTCAAGAAATGGCAGTAATTGGCAAAGTAGTTGGACGCTGGTCTGAGCGTGCCTTGGTAGGTTCTATTTAATTCTTCGATTTTGAATTGAAAGAATTGTAGATAGTTGGGTGCGTTGGCGCAATTCGTAACGCACCCAATTTCATGTTTTATCTTTTTCAAAAATTATTTATTAGTTGATTTATCTTTACTCATAATTGCGAAAAATCATCAAATAGTTATTGTTATTTTTTGGAAAAACCAATAACTCTTTTATTTATAAATAATAAAATAATCTAAAAATTAGACAACGTTATCAAAATATTTTTCATTGTAAATCTCAGTCAATTTTTTTAACATATTTTGTAAAAGTGGCATTAATTACAAGTTGCTTTTGGTCAGTACACATGTAATTAAACTCATAAAGCTAAATACAATAATAGCTTTTAACTAGATTGGGTAACAAATCACAAACAACTCACTAAGTCAAGTTAATTTTGCATTTTTTAAGTTCCTTGATTAAGCAAAATTTTTGTCCTCAAACCAGAAGGATTATATCTAATGGCAGATTCTAATGTTAACTCTTTGACCAGCAATCCCCTTGATGGTGGTAGCTCAACGGGTGGCAATATCATTGGTAGCAATTCCAATACTTTTGATGATGGCATCTCATATCAAGGTAGCAGCAGTTCATCGGATCTTAGGCAATCACCCTTCGGTCGTTTAAGTGGAGTTACTGATTTAAACACCATATTTAATGGTGTCGGTAGTGGAGGCGAAAACCCGTTTGCTAACAATCCATTAGGTGCCCAAGTACTGTTTGGTGGTGACAATCAGGGGGGATCGCCCTTTGCTAATTTAAGGACGAACATTGAGAATCTAGTTGGTAGCAGCACCAATGGCAGCAATAGCACTAATCCGTTTGTAAACGGTGGCATTTCCGCTCAGTCTGCGGATGATGGCACCACAAGTTTTAGTGGTAGCAATATTCCGTCATTCGCTGATGGTGACACAAACATAACCGCGTTTGAGATGAGGGTTATGATTGATAACCTGGTTAACTCGAAGCTCAGTGAAAATGGTATTAATGTAGGTGTAGGTGGTGCTATCCCCATCGAAGGTGGCGGCATCGGTACCGGTCTTGAAGGTGGCAATCTGAGCGATCCGTTTGCACCTGGAGGCAGCAACCCATTTGGCATCCCATTTGATGAGATATTAAGTGAGTTTGGCATCCCATCAGATGAGACATTAAGTGAGTTTGGCATCCCATCTGATAGCAGCTTTAGTGAAGGTTGAATAGCGTCATTCGATAGTGGCAATCTATTCGCTTAGTACGGTCATTGCACAAGTTAAAGCGCGAATTGAAGTTAGACATTGTAGCAATCTGGGTTCCTCTGCCTTTTTATTTAAACCTTCAATTCGCGACAATTTTAGGCAAAGCAGTACTAAGTAGCAACTATTCTTGTGTTTTTTAAATTATGCCGCAACTTAAAAGTAAAGACCTAGATTGTTAAGCTCGTTACGACTAAAAGATGATGACAGTAATGAAACTGTCATCAAACATCTTGTGTAGACAAATTTATATTTCCAAACAACAGTAAAATACTCTCCTTCTTTGTAGTGAGCGGTTTCCCGCTCATATCTTCCTTCAACTTATCTTTGATATGCAAAATTTGCTTCTATTAAAACCTGAGTGAGGAGAATTATTTATGGCAACTTACACTGGCAATTCCATTAATGAGCTTAATCAATCAGTGACAGGTGATAGCTTGTCAACTGGTATTAGCAATCCCTTAGCTGTTAATGACAATCTCTTGACTGGCAGCTTGAGTACCTCTTTTTTTGGTAGTAGCAGTCTGTCTGAAATTGAAGACAGCAGTAACTCAAGCTTCCAAAATATTGGTGGTAGTAGCAGCAATTCCACAACAGTTATTAAAAGCAACCCTTTTGCTATTGTTGGCAACGTAGTTGTTGGTAATGGTCAATGGATAATCAATAATGAAACCACACCAGAGAGTGTTTCTTCAGCGTTCGCGGCTAGTGTTGACCAATTGCTTGACTCGGTTATTGTCAAACTGCGTAACAGATTGCCCTTGAGTGATGCTGGCAATGGTTTGAGTGATAGCAATCCCTTTGCTAATGGAAACAACCCTTTTGGTGATGGCAATCAGCCTTCAGCACCAGGTTTGGTATTGAATGCCAGCGGTGAAAACCCGTTTGTAAGTGGTGAAAATCCGGTTGCAGGTGGTGAAAATCTGGTTGTAAGTGGTGAGAATCCGTTTGCA
>NZ_JBPAOH010000200.1:0-11049 GCF_050875635.1 Tolypothrix sp. VBCCA 56010 | reverse complement strand
GCGCTCATGGAGAACTGCAAAAATAACAACTTGAATCATACAGCAGATTGCGTTTTTATTGAATACACGTAGAGACGTTCCACACTGAACGTCTCTACAAGGTTTTAGGTTTTACGCATGTACCTCCTAAACCTGAAATCTGCTGTATATGGTGCGTTATAGCAATTCTCGGTTACGTGAGGTACACCCGTAGGGGCACGGCAATGCCGTGCCCCTACACGCGACGATATAATGTTGTACCGCATCTGAATGGGAACTGCTATAACGTAGTGTAACGCACCCTACGAATTTAAAATTTAAAATCCGAAAACGGTATGATTGCTTTAAGAGACACGTGAGAGTTGATTAATTGCTTCTTCTTTTTCTTTTGCTTGTTCTTCTTGCTTCAAAGTTTTCAGTTTTGCTTCTAATATTGCCTTCACCTCATGACGGAAAGTAAAGAAATGTTCGCCAAAACACAAAGCAACGAAATAGTCATATAATAAATGCGGTTTGTGTAATGCGATCGCGCTCAACTGCTGCCAGAATAAAAACCGAGTTGAACGAACTACACCCTGCCTGTAGCAAACTGCTGGAAACAACCGCATTTCATGCCAAGTAAACCCACGTTTGATTTTGGGACGCCTACCTTCCATCATCATAAAGTGGCGAAAAGTTCGTTTAAGATAAGGTAGTGGCTCATATAAATTCCAGAACGCATCGATAAATTCTGTGACAATTTCTCCTAAAGGTCGAGTCGTTTTAAAGTTAATCAACGTACCTTGATAGCCTGTAGCTAAACCATCCAGCAAGCGATTTTCTTGTTTCAGACGAGTCCACATCGCTGTATTGTGGAATGCTTGCAGCAAACCCAAATGAGCCTGAGGAATACCAGTCTCTTCAATAAACTGCTGAATGCGTTTTCCTGCACCAGTGCGTTCACCGTCAAACCCTAAAATGAAACCAGCCATAATTTGCAATCCAGCGCGTGTAATCTTATGGCACGATTCAACTAGAGAGTGACGGGTATTTTGTTCTTTGTGAATTCCTGCTAAACTGTCAACATCTGGGGTTTCAATGCCCATAAATACCATAGCGAAGCCAGCCTTCACCATCAATTCTATCATTTCGTCATCTTCTGCCAGATTAAGTGAAGCTTCTGTCAGCAAAGGGAAAGGATAGTTGCGTTCTTCCATCCACGGAATTAATGCCCGCAGAAATACTTTGGCATTGCGTTTGTTACCAATAAAGTTGTCATCGACGACAAACACATAACGATACCAGCCCATTTGATACAATACTTCAAATTCAGCCAGCATCTGTTCTGGTGTCTTCGTGCGCGGCTTGCGACCAAACAATGTGATAATATCGCAAAACTCACACTGGAACGGACAACCCCGCGAAAATTGCACGGTGACAGACATGTAGTCGTCTATGTCTAACAAGTCAAACCTGGGTATGGGAGTGTGGGTAACATCCGGTTTTTCTGTAGCGCGGAAAATGCCTTTTTCTTCTCCTCGTGCCAAAGCTTCTAAAAACATGGGGATGGTGCATTCACCCTCATCTAAAATTAGATAATGCGCTCCCGCTTCTAAGGGAAATTCCGGTATCGATGTAGCAAACGGACCACCGACTGCAACCTTTTTACCTAACGCTACCCCTTTTTGAATCAATTCTCGAAAATCCTCTTTTTGGATAATCATTGCAGAGATGATTACAATATCGCACCAAGCCCAATCTTCATCTGTCTCATGGCGGATATTGCGATCGCACAATCTAATTTCCCAGTCAGTTGGCAGCATTGCCGCTACTGTAATTAAACCCAATGGCGGATTTGTGGAGCGTAAACCTGCCAGATCGAGCGTTTCTTGGTAAGACCAGAAGGAATTAGGCATTATGGGCCAGAGTAGTAAAGCTTTCATGAGCAAATACCCTGAAAAAATTGATTTATTACTACATTACTGCTACTTTCTCTAACTCCAGCTTACGTTTTGTCGATTTATGTAAATAAATATTTAAATAATTCTAATTACTAATATTGCCTGAGACTAAACTGTTGTGCAAAAAACTCACAATAAAACTTTTAGGTATCGAATTCCA
Organism: Tolypothrix sp. VBCCA 56010; assembly: GCF_050875635.1. Lineage (NCBI taxonomy): Bacteria > Bacillati > Cyanobacteriota > Cyanophyceae > Nostocales > Tolypothrichaceae > Tolypothrix > Tolypothrix sp. VBCCA 56010. The sequence goes on along the minus strand of NZ_JBPAOH010000200.1, from coordinate 8,970 downwards.
TCTTGAGATATAGATTAAATACTGTCTGCACCAATTAGCATCAACTAGTATTAGTCGTTAAGTTTTCACAAGCTGTTTAACAGCTAGTAACTCTATCACAAACCGATAAGGAAAAGCATAAATGAGTCGCAAAACATCCAAGGTGGGAATCATTGGTGGAGGACGTGTAGGTGCAGCAGTGGCGAATGCTTTGGTGCTATTGCGTATAGGTGTTACAATCGTTTTGTTTGACCGAACATTAGAAAAAGCTGAAGGCGAAGCGTGGGATATTGAAGATACAATTCCCTTGCTTTGGCAAATGGATGTATTGCCATCAAATCAGTATGAAGATTTAGCGGATTGTGATGTCATAATAGTAACAGTTGGCGCAACAGTAAAACAAGGGCAGAGCCGATTAGATTTGTTGAGCAATAATGCAGAAATTATTCGCTCGACGATCAAGGAATTGGATCGAGTTGCACCTAATGCGATTCTAATTATTGTCAGCAATCCAGTTGACGTGCTGACGCGGATTGCTCATGTTACTTCTTCCAGACCGGAAAATTTAATTATCGGCTCAGGAACCATTCTTGATACTGCCAGATTGAAATATCAACTTGGTAAACTACTCAATGTAGACAAGCAAGAAGTTCATGTTTATGTGATTGGAGAACATGGTGAGAGTGAATTCGCTGTCTGGTCGAGTGCATTTATTGGAGTAATTCCCTTAAATGAATTTCCTTTACCACAAAAAACTTCACTTCTTACCATGAAAGCAGAATACACAGAATTAACTCGCAAAAGAGGTTATGCAATAAGTGAACGCAAAGGAGGTACTAACTATGGTGTAGCTGTAGCGGTTTGTCAATTAGTAGAAACCATCCTGCAAGATGAAAAAAAGATATTCACTGTATGCGTGAAAGTTGATTCTGAATACAAAGTTGGAAACGAAGTTGTGCTTGGGCTACCGTGTATCATTGGTAAACAAGGCATTGAGCGTCAACTTTTGTTACCTATAAATGCTGAAGAACAACGCTTGCTCACAAAGTCAGCTGCCCAGTTAAATGAAGCTTACAATTCTTTGGATCATTAAGTCGCTCGCTTTAAACATTCCTCTAACCACTTGCGCTAACGCCGGAAAATGTCAAAATGAAATGAGTTTTGCGATCGCCTTCGGCGGGTGCTTCTCTTCTCCTTCTCCTATCGGAGACGCTACGCGAACGGAGACGCTAACGCGAACGAGACGCTCCGCGAACGCGCCATCGCACATTTACTATAGTGCAAATTTGAGGTAAATAAGTTTAAATTTATGGGCAAGCAACGCGTTCTGTCGGGAGTTCAACCAACTGGCAATTATCATCTCGGTAACTACTTGGGAGCGATTCGCAACTGGGTAGAAGGACAGAGCGAGTATGAAAATTATCTCTTTGTGGCTGATTTACATGCGATAACTGTACCGCACAATCCAGCAACACTGGCAGCTGATACTTACACCCTGGTGGCTCTTTATCTAGCTTGCGGTCTGGATTTAGAATATTCTACAATCTTTGTCCAATCTCACGTCTCGGCTCACAGCGAGCTTGCTTGGCTGCTAAACTGCATTACACCGATGAACTGGTTAGAAGATATGATTCAGTTTAAGGAAAAAGCTGTCAAACAAGGCGAAAATGTCAATGTCGGTTTGCTGGACTATCCGGTGCTAATGGCAGCAGATATTTTGCTTTACCAAGCTGATAAAGTGCCGGTGGGTGAAGACCAAAAGCAACACTTGGAATTGACGCGGGATATTGCCAATCGATTTAATCATCAATTCGCCAAAGGCGATCGCCCCGTGTTAAAATTACCAGACCCTTTAATCCGCAAGGAAGGCGCAAGGGTAATGAGTTTGACGGATGGAACTAAGAAAATGTCGAAGTCAGATCCGTCAGATTTGAGTAGAATCAATTTGCTAGATCCACCAGATTTAATCACCAAAAAGATTAAGAAGTGTAAAACCGATTTGGTGCGCGGTTTAACTTTTGACGATCCAGAGCGTCCGGAGTGTCACAACTTGTTAACTCTGTATATGCTGCTTTCTGGAAAAACAAAGGAAGAAGTAACCGCTGAGTGTCAAGATATGGGTTGGGGACAATTTAAGCCTTTGTTGACAGAAACGACGATTAATGCTTTAAAGCCGATTCAAGATAAATATCAAGCGGTGATGGATGACAAAGGCTATCTAGAGTCAATTTTGCGCTCTGGACGAGAAAAAGCTGGGGCGATCGCACTTTCTACCCTTACACAAGTAAAAGTCGCTTTGGGTTATTCTCTACCTTCATGAGGTTTCGCTTTTTAGTGCGCTGTGGTATACGTGTACTTAGGTACTAATATCTCGTAGTTATGCTTGATACGTCAAAAACAGCATTAACTTGCTTTCGCAAAGCTGCAAAAGCAGGTGATTTCTTGATAACAGCCGAGGTTACTCCTCCCAAGGGGGGTAATCCAGCGCACATGGTCAGTATGGCGGCGACTCTTAAGGGGAGGGTTCATGCCGTCAATATTACTGATGGTAGCAGAGCAGTTCTGCGGATGTCTTCGTTAGTGGCTTCGGCGATTTTGTTGCAAAATGGCATAGAGCCGATTTGTCAGTTAGCTTGTCGCGATCGCAATCGCATTAGTTTGCAAGCCGATTTAATGGGCGCTCATGCGTTGGGGATATATAACATTTTAGCATTGACTGGCGACCCGGTGAAAGCAGGCGATCACATCGATGCTAAAGGCGTATTTGACTTAGAAGCAGTCCGCTTGCTGCAAGTTATCCAAAAGCTAAATCACGGCTTTGATTGCAACGAAAAACCCTTGACTGATGGGTCTTGTGATTTATTTGCTGGTGCAGCAGTCGATCCGCAATGTGCGAGTTGGTCGGGTTTGCAAAGTCGATTTGAGCGCAAAATCCAAGCGGGAGCGCAGTTTTTCCAAAGTCAGTTAATTACCGATTTTGAGCGGCTAGAAAAGTTTATGGACAAAATCGCCGCAGGCTGTGAGAAACCGATTTTAGCAGGGATTTTCTTGTTAAAGTCGGCGAAAAATGCCCAATTTATTAATAGGTGCGTTCCGGGTGTGAATATTCCCGACCATATTATTGATAGATTAGCGCAAGCAAAAGACCCGCTGGAAGAAGGGATGAAAATTGCCGCCGAACAAGTCAAGATAGCGCGTCAATTGTGTCAAGGTGTGCATATGATGGCGGTGAAGCGTGAAGATTTGATTGTACCAATTTTGGATATGGCTGGAGTGGCGCCAGTTAAAGAGTTGGTGACAGTTTAAACGGATCTGAGTCTTTTTGACCGAAGCAGCTGGTTTAAACCAGCTGCTTTTGTGTTTAGGGATGCGGGGAAGGCGATCAATTTATGTTAATTACAACTGCCAACGATGCAAGGAAGTCTCTAAATAGTATTTGGATCAATCCCTAATTCTTGCAGTTTTGCCGCCAAGCGATCGCTGCGTTGCTTTTCTTGTTCAGCGCGTTGTTTTTCTTGTTCAGCGCGTTGCGTCTCCTGTTGTGCTACCTCTTCTGGGGTTGGAACTAGTTCTCCTTCATTCGTAAAAAAACGTAACTTGTCTTGATAAATCCCCAAATATAACTCTAACTGTTGGCTCCACAACCAGCCTTGATCATTGGGTTTTAATGGTTGATACTTACCAGCCACCAAGACAAACCCAGCAAATTCTAAATTATTCGTGTCAAACCAGAAGTATTCTGGTGTGCGAAAGGTGTTTTGGTAAATCTCTTTTTTTAAGTTTTTGTCTGTTGCTGCTGTAGAATCTGATAGCAGTTCGACAATTACGTTGGGATAGTTGCCTCCTTCTTGCCAGACAACCCAACTTTTACGGGCTTTGCGTTCAGTCCCCAATACGACAAAAAAATCTGGTCCTCGAAAATCTTCTGACTTCCGCTGGCGGGGGCTGTAGTAAATTGTAATATTACCGGATGCATAAAAATCATTACGACTGCGCCACAACCACTCAAGGCATTGGATTAGTAGCGTCATTTGTAGCCGATGTAAATCAGTTTCCAAAGGCGGTTCGTCACTATATAAATCCCCTGGGGGAAATATAACATCTTCTGGGGTTGCTAAATCTTGGGCGACAGACATGGCGACAAGTGTCTTAGTGCTATAAGTTTAGCGTTTTCTGTGAGGAGCGATCGCATTGTTTATTTCTTCGCTTCTATTGCTAAACTAAAAAACAACCCTTACTCCACCTACGCACGTTTGAGCTAAAGCTAGATCGAGATAATCTGGATTGTCGTAACTCGGTGCATTGGTTTGGTTGGCTTTTCAGTGGTAATCAGTTCATCGGCTTTGAGCCAGAGGGCAGCGGCAATATGAAGTGCATCCATCGCCGCTAAATCGTAGATACACGAAAGTTGATAAGCATCTTGTGTAATTTGCTCCAAGTCTGTTGCCCAATGGCTAACAGCGCTGAAGAAGGTTTCGTAGAAGTCTGTTTCGTCTTGCTGTTGGTGATAAATTGCTTTGGGCAGTACTTCTAACTTGACGAATTGGCTCGACACAAATTGCCGATTTCCGTCATTGAGAATGCTGTTTGCTCGAATGCTGGCTGACTGAATACCTTGAAAAGCAGTGATGAGAACCCCAGAGTCGATGTAGGTCTTCTTACGACTCACGGTATCCACCCCGACGAAGAGCAAGCTCTTGTTCAATTTCTGCTTCGTTGAGTAATTGTATTCCAGAAGCGATCGCTCGATTACGAATTTCCCACAGCTTCTTAGCTAAAGGCGTTTGTGGAATATATTCTGTATTAATTTCTGTTACGTCTGATTCAGATTTCAACGCTTCCACAAACTCCAAAACCTTTTGCTGCTTTTCGGGTGTGAGTTCTCGCCAGCGTTCCAGTAATTGTTCTTCTTTACCCATAATCCACCTCATCATATAGTCATGCTTCTATTTTTGCCCATTCTTTCGGTGGCGATACTCTTACAGAGGCGATCGCTTGGTATTGAACCAGAAGCCTAATATTTTTAAACTTTGGCTTAAAGGTGCGTAAACGCGCTCCTCCGCCTTTTGATTGCTAAACTAAAAAACAACCCTTACTCCTGCAAAGGTAGTCTTATGACCTCTGCAACCGACCCATCCACTGCCCTGACTCCTTTCCCCGACCATACGCAGCTACCAGAGTCTAATGGCACGTTTGTGAAAAACTGGCAAGAGCATCCCCAAAGCATTTTACTGACTGACTCAATTACACCTGTCCTCAAACAATTACATCCTGAAGGTCAATATTGTATAGGTCAGGACTTAGGTATTTACTGGCGCTTGACAGACCCCCCAGAAAAAGGCGCAGAAGCACCTGATTGGTTTTATGTAGGAAATGTACCGCCCTTGCTTGATGGACAAACGCGGAGGTCTTATGTACTGTGGCGAGAATTTATTGCCCCATCAATTGCATTAGAGTTTGTCTCTGGTAATAGTAGCGAAGAACGAGACAAAACCCCTTGGACGGGTAAATTTTGGATTTATGAACAGGTAATTCATCCGGCTTTTTACGGCATTTATGAAGTGAATAAAGCCAGTGTAGAAGTTTATAAATTAATTGGTGGACAATATCAGTTATTAACAGCAAACGAGCGGGGACATTATCCGATTGCCCCCTTGGGAGTTGAGTTAGGTATTTGGCAGGGAGAATATCAAAATGCAGAATTACCCTGGTTGCGTTGGTGGGATTTGCAAGGTAATTTGTTGTTGAGTGGTGATGAAAGAGCCGAACAGGAAAGCCAACGGGCTGAACAGGAAAGCCAAAGAGCTGAACAGGAAAGCCAAAGAGCTGAACAGGAAAGCCAAAGGGCTGAACAGGAAAGACAAAGAGCCGATCGCCTAACTGCCCAACTGCGATCGCTTGGCGTGGAACCAGAAGCTTAATATTTCGGCATAAGGTTAAAGCTAGACTTTGGACTAGAGAGCTAGAGAAAAGCGTTTCTAGACAATCAAAAAGAGCTACTAAAAAAGTCCCCTAAGAAGAGGACTGACAGAAGGATTATCGAGGCTATTAATAAAATTAGTCCGCTAGCAAGTCCATAACTTGCTCTAGCAGAAGTTTAGCTTTGTAGAGGTTAAGCAGTTTCTCCTGCTCCCAGCGACTAGGTGCGCTCAAATACTTGCCTTCTAAGCTTGCTTTGATTAATGCTGCTTGTTCGGCGGTGGGAGAATTCATTTCATCTAATGCCGCGCTGATAAACTGAAAACTGCCAAACGATAATCGTCGTAATCCTTTCCCTTCTTGTAGCTGGTTAAGTGCGATCGCCCCAAATGCAATCAACGATGTGATATAGCTTACCTTCTGGACTGATTTCCCAGTAGGTCGTAATCCATAACGCTCACAGAGCAAGCGTAGTTCAGCAATGGTTTTGATTTCGAGTTCCGATCGTGTAAACATAGAATTGTCTCATTATGAATGGGATATTGGTGGTTGCTGTACTCGCCAAAGTTAGACAACCACCAAATAAACATTAAACAGTTGCAAACGAGTGTTTCAAGCTTATGTTTACATTTCTATACAATGCCTAATCCAAAAGGTAATCCAGAAAGTTTAAGACCATTTGAATCAGAAAGAGAAGAACCACTATCAACTACTATTAGTTTTCGCGCTACTGAAAAAATGAAGGATGAAGTGAAAGCACAAGACGACCCTGCACAATTCTGTAGAGAAGCTATCCAGGAAGCGCTAGACAAGAAAAAGAAAACTTAGCTCAGGGGAGTCTATTATCTTCATCTTTCTTATATCTCTATAGCCAAGTATAAGTTTGTACTTTGTTAATCATTTTTTAAATATTTTTACATAGATTGAGCATGAGGAATTAGGGCGATCGCAGGGAATCTTCATGAGCGAAGTGAGATAAAGGCGCACCGAGCTTCGCAAAAATTAAATAGGAGTTCGATATTGCAATCAAGCAAGAAGCGCGATATTGAATTCGGGCAGTCGTTTATTGAATTCGAGCAGTCGTTTATTGAATTCGGGCAGTCGTTTATTGAATTCGGGCGATCGTTTATTGAATTCGGGCGATCGTTTATTGAATTCGGGCGATCGTTTATTGAATTCGGGCGATCGTTTATTGAATTCGGGCGATCGTTTATTGAATTCGGATAGTTGTCAATAAATTTACGTAATCAATATATTTTTTTGTATTATATATTTTATATACTACTGAATTTGGCGGGTGTTAATCACCCCGATTTTGTTTATCCTAATGGTGTAAATACAACGATAGAAGTGGGATTTGCAAGGTAATTTGTTGTTAAGTGGTGATGAAAGAGCCGAACAGGAAAGCCAAAGAGCCGATCGCTTGGCGTTGAACCAGAAGTTTAGGTGTTTGGTTGATTGGTATGAGAAAAACTCCTATAGATTTGTACCGAATGGGAAATGCGACTTCTTCGAGAATAGATAATATTCGTTTAAAAGACATTGAAACTTACGAAGAAGATGGCGATATTCTGGTTGTTGCAGGTTCAGGCGGAATTTCAACGTTTTCAGTTCAAGGAGTTGGAAAAAATTGGTGGAGGTTGGATAAGGGAACTGATATTCCAAACGAACTTCGTCTGGTGAATGATTACGGCAATCACTGGCTGTGGGAACCAAGCTACACTATGCGAATGGATGATTACAAGAATGCGCTGCTGTTAGTTGGTGAGGCATTTTACAAAATCAATTAAGGGAGTTATTGAACGTGAATTTTTCTCCTAAAGCAATTCGATTTATTGTTGAGGCGCTAGAATATCGGATTGAAGCTTATCAAAAGCAGTTAGAGACAGAAAATTTAAATGATGATGAGGTTTCAGATATCACCAATGACATGATGTTTTTGGAATCGTTGTTGCAAGAATTAAACAAGGAACTCTCAACAATTGCGCCATCCATTTTTTAACTTACTTAATGGGCGAAATTGCGTAGACGCTTTCCTAGGTTTGTCGCTACTATATCGCTTGGCGTTCAACTAGAAGCCTAATATTTTTGGACTATGGCTTAAAGGTGAGGCTTCTTCACCTTATATGACCGCTACAACATCCTTTGCAAGTTAGCTTCTAAAGCTGGATCAAGCTATAGGTATGTATTATAAACTACTAGCCCAATTTGCTGCCCATCCCAAAGCTAACCCTAAAGAAGAAGTGCCAACCAAAATTGCAAAAGTATCAAACTTGCTAAAGAATTTTTGCAATTTCTCTCCAAGCACAGTCCCAGCCACAGCCAAAGCCACAGCCAAAGCCACAGCCAAAGCCCCAGCCACAGACAAAACCATAGCCCCAGCCACAGTCAAAGCCAAAGCCCAAGCCCCAACCCAAGCCCCAGCCCAAGCCCCAGCCCAAGCCCAAGCCACAGCCCAAGCCACAGCCCAAGCCCAAGCCCAAGCCACAGAGTTATTCACGGCTAACGAGTAGCCTATCAATAGGAAACTTAATAATACACCAACCAACCAGCCCCAGGGAATAATTCTAGGTAATATAGTAGCTGATTTACCTGGAATTACCTCTGACTCTGACTTAACTTCGGGGTGAACAACTTCTCTTTTATAATCTGGCTCAACGGTCGGTGGAGGCACTGGTCTTGGCGCTTCTAGCATTGCCAACCATGCCTGCATTGACTGAGGACGGTCTTTTGCCTCTAGCGCCATACCCTTAATAATTGCGTAATTTAATTGGTCACTGATCCTTGGAAAAATTCCTTTGGGTGGAGTCAAAGGAGCATTATCGAGCTTACGAACCAGAGAAGTTGTAGGGTTTTGACCTGTCACCGCATAATATAGCGTAGCAGCCAAACAGTAAACATCAACCGTTGGCTCCCGACTACCCCGATGTATCTGCTCATAAGGTGCAAATCCATGATTACCTGCCTTATTTGGGTTGAGTCGATGGGGAGTATTATCTCCCGCACCTCTCATTTAGATCCGGACGTGCCCGTTTCCGTGCATCCGGCTCCCGATGTTCTTGTGACTTATGT
>NZ_JBPAOH010000199.1:0-11084 GCF_050875635.1 Tolypothrix sp. VBCCA 56010 | reverse complement strand
AGGATTTGAGAATAATTTCACGCAATTTATACTTGCTGGGCTGCTTTTCGCCTTTGATAAAACAGTCGCGTTGATAAGCAATTGCTGCATTGTACGACCAACGACAAGCAGCCAACCACCTTCTATAAACTAGCCTCAGATTTGTTTCCGGGTAAATCCGGATCTTCTTTGATTTTTTGTTTATATTTTCTGAGTCCGTAGAGCTTGGAACTGTTCGCCTTTGGCGTCGCCCCTTGGGCGAAGACATGGATAATTGCCAGGATGTCTTCAACAAACTCTCTTTCTGGAGATAAATCAACGCGGTTGAGAACCACGAGTTTGCAATTGTTTTGCTGGCAGATATAGTCAATGAGTTCAATTCCGAATCTTGCGAGCCTGTCTTTATAGCTGCATACAACTTGCTCGATATCTCCAGACAGAATTTGTCCCAGAAGGGCTTGTAAGTTTTTTCTTCTGTAGTTGAGTCCTGACCCGATTTCTTTAATGACTTCTCCATGCGGGAAGAGAGATTGAAGATAATCGGCTTGTCTATTAAGGTCGTCTCGTTGTTTATGGGAACTGACTCGGCAATAGAGAATGACTTTTCGTTTTTTGGTTGATTCTGGACTGAGTACGCTGTCAATGTCGTAACGTCGATGTCCAGCGGGAGTTCTAATTGTACGTATTTTTCCAGCTTTGTCCCAGTCTCTAAGGGTTTTCTCCGAGACCTGGAGAATTTGCATCGCTTCTCGCGGTGTAACATATCTAGTCATAAGTGCGTGGTTAATTGCCATCTCATCCTACCACGCACTTGGAGATAATTCCGGAAAAAACTATAAACTAGTACTTAATTAGTCTCCTAGTCGTAACGGTCTATCAGATTAACTTTGAAAACTGTAGTAAAAGCTTTCAGACCGTTGACAAAATTGAGCGATGAATCGCTCACTACGAAGCAAGCATTCCCAGTCAGAGACTGGGAACGAGAATTACAGTAACTTATCTGGTGTAATTGGTAAATCGCGGATGCGCTTGCCTGTCGCATGATAAACTGCGTTTGCCACAGCTGCCGCTACTCCAGTAATGCCGATTTCCCCTATACCTTTAGCACCGAGCGCGTTAACGTGCGGGTCTTTTTCTTCGACAAAATAAACTTCAATTGCCGGCACATCGGCGTTTACAGGGACGTGATATTCTCCCAAATTGGGGTTGACAATGCGCCCGAATTTATGGTCTGTGACAGTTTCTTCAAATAGCGCCATACCTAACCCCATAGTAATGCCGCCCATCATTTGCGATCGCGCTGTTTTCAAATTCAGCACCCGTCCCGTACCAAAAGCACCGACAAACCGCTTTACACGCACTTCCCCTAAGTCTCGATCGACACGCACCTCCGCGAATTGTGCGCCAAAGGAGTGCATTGAGTACTTTTTATTTTCTTCGTCAAACTGAACATCATAGTTAGCTTCCACCAACTTGAGATTTTGCCGCTTGAGTATATCTGCGTAACTTTCGCTTTTGCCTTTATCGCTTTTGACAAACATCCGCCCATCTTCAAAGGCGATTTCTGTATCCGGGATGTCGTAAAGAGGCGATCGCTTATCTGCACGTGCAATATCCAGTACTTTTGCCCGTGCAGCTTTTGTCGCGCCGGCAACTGCACTACCTACTGAGGCAACTGTCGCCGATCCGCCAGAAACAGGCGCATTCGGCATATTAGTATCACCGAGTTCAAATCGCACCCGCTCCACAGGCACACCCAACACCTCGGCGATGACTTGCGCCATTACTGTTGCCGTACCCGTACCCATTTCATGCGTACTGCTTTGCACAACGACGCTACCATCTTGCATAATTTTGGTTACGGCGCTGGCAGGAAAGCGATACACGGGATAGGTAGCTGTTGCCATGCCCATGCCAATTAAATAACGCCCATCGCGCATCGAACGCGGTGTGGGGTTGCGTCGCGACCAACCGAACTTCTCTGCGCCAAGCTGGTAACATTCCTTCAGCGACTTGCTCGACCAGGGCAGCTTTGTATCAGGATCTGTTTCCGCGTAATTACGCAAACGCAACTCAATCGGGTCTAATTTTAACGTGTAGGACAGTTCATCCATTGCTGATTCTAGGGCAAAAGTTCCCGGAGTTTCCCCAGGAGCACGCATAAATGTGGGTTGCCCTTTGTTAACCTTGACTACCCGCTGTGAGGTTTGCAAGTTCTCGGTAGCGTAGAGGATGTGCGTTGCCACGGTGAACGGTTCGACGAATTCACCCACCGCTTCAGAACATGTGTGAGAAATGCCTTTATGAGCGATCGCCGTCAAGCGCCCATCACGTTTTACCCCAAGTATAATTTGTTGCTCTGTTTCCGCTCGATGTCCAACATTAGTAAACATCTGCTGACGTGTCAAAACTAACTTCACTCCTCGTTTGACTTGACGTGCAGCAATGGCAGCAAGGGGAACGTGCGACCACATACTACCTTTACAGCCAAACGCCCCGCCGATAAAATGGCAGACAACACGCACATTTTCTTCCGGAATGCCAAAGCCGATCGCTAGAGCTTTCCGCTCACCAAATGTATACTGGGTTGCATCGTATACGGTGAGTTTATCACCCGACCACACAGCGGTTGTGGCGTGGGTTTCCATCGGGTTGTGATTTTCGGTGGGTGTGGTGTAGGTTTCTTCTAGCCGCACCTCAGCTTCAGCCAAACCTTGTTCTAAATTGCCGCGTGCGATGTCCGCTGGTCTGAACCCAACCTGTCCCATTGGCATAACCGCTTTTTCGCGCTCCATTTCGGTGACAAACGGTTGCTCATTGTAAGCGACACGTACCAAAGATGCAGCGTGGGTGGCACGTTCCAATGTATCGGCAACTACAACACCGATATATTGACCGTGGTGATATATATTGCCATCTATTAAGGGCACGCGGGCTTCGCCGGCGGCTCCTCTTTTGTTCATAGTTGGCATTTCTCTTAATTTGGGCGCGTTGAGGTGCGTGATAATCGCAATGACTCCGGGTGATTTTTCTGCCGCAGTTGTATCAATGCTTTTGATAGTTCCACGAGTAATAGAACTGCCAATTAGTACTGCGTGGACGAGATTTTCTAGGGGGAATTCAGCCGCGTAATGTGCCGCACCTGTCACCTTCAAGCGTCCATCAACACGGTTCATCGGTTTGCCAACTGCTTCAATATTCATACCATTTCTCCTACAGTCGTAAGTGCGCGGACGATCGCCCGTTTTGCCATTTCCACTTTGAATTTGTTGTACTTTTGCGGCTTTGCTTGTTGCACAATTGCTGTTGCTGCGGCTTTGAATGTTTCCTCATTCGGTTTGGCACCAACGAGAATTTTCTCAGCTTCGAGCGATCGCCAAGGTTTGTGGGCGACACCACCCATTGCGATTCGCGCCGCTTTGATAGTACCGTTGTCAATATCTAAAGCTGCGGCAACCGAAACCAAAGCAAAAGCATAAGAAGCGCGATCGCGTACTTTCAGATAATGCGATCGTCTTGCAAACGGTGAATCTGGCAAGTCAACAGACACAATTAACTCACCTTGTTGCAACACCGTATCAATCTCCGGTGTATCCCCTGGTAAACGATGAAACTCGGCGATAGGAATTGTACGTATGCCGTTCGCTCCTTGAACGCGGATAGTAGCATCGAGCGCCGCTAGTGCCACACACATATCAGAAGGATGGGTGGCAATGCATTTGTCACTCGCACCCAAGATGGCGTGAATTCTGTTATACCCTTCAATTGCCGCACAACCTGAACCGGGTTGGCGTTTATTGCAAGGCATTGATGTATCGTAGAAATAATAGCAGCGCGTTCTTTGCAGCAAATTTCCGCCGACTGATGCCATGTTTCGCAGTTGTGGTGATGCACCTGCAAGAAAGGCTTCGGAAAGTAAGGGATATCTCTCTTTAATCAGTTGATTATTTGCCACATCACTGTTTTTTGCCATAGCACCAATCCGCACCCCATCTGATATCACCTCAATCAAAGTTAATGGTAATCGCGTAATATCAACAAGCTGTGAAGGTTGCGTCACACCTTCTTTCATCAAATCAAGCAAGTTAGTCCCACCCGCGATGAACTTCGCTTGCTGATTACTTGCAACCGTTTGGATGGCTGCCCGTTCTTCTGTAACGCGGGTGTAAGCAAATGGTTTCATATTTAATTCCTCTGACAATAGCTCGAAAAGGGGAAAGGGAAGGAGTGGGGGAGTGGAGGAGTGGGGAGTGGGGGAGTGGAGGAGGGAAGGAGTGGAGGACAATTATTTCTCCCCATCCCCCCCTCTCCCCATCCCCCCCTCTCCCACTCCCCCCCTCTCCCCATCCCCCTCTTCAAAAACCCTATGCCTGAGAAGCGCGACACTCTTGCACGGCAGCGACGATACCGGGATAAGCACCGCAACGGCAAATATTACCGCTCATACATTCTCTAATCCCTTCATCGGATGTTGGGCATCCTTCTTTTAAAAGAGCTACAGCGGACATGATTTGACCGGGTGTACAATAGCCACATTGAAAACCGTCGTGCTTGATAAATGCCGCTTGTACCGGATGAAGTTCATCACCGCGAGCGAGTCCTTCAATCGTGGTAATTTCAGCGTCATCGTACATTACGGCTAGCGACAAACAAGAATTAATTCTGCGTCCGTCAGCCAGCACAGTGCAAGCACCGCATTGTCCGTGGTCGCAACCTTTTTTACTACCAGTTAAACCGATGTATTCTCGTAGAGCATCAAGTAGGGTGACACGCGGTTCAATTTGCAAAGTGTGTGCTGTACCGTTGACTCGCAGCTTTACGCTGAGAGTATCTGATGTTTGCGGTGTTAGGTTGGGAACTTTGATTGGAGCTTGTGCCATAGTAATCCTCCTTCCAAAATTAGCGATCGCAGCTGCTACTGTACTTACAATCATCAATTTACCTAACCTGCGACATCTGAGCCTAAGCTTCATCTATATTGCTCCAAAATTCAGTTTATCTTGGGTAGAAATACTGGCTTATCCCTGGTAAAATTCGATTGCTTATACAAAGCTGCCTGTTGTTACGGTCAAATTTCTTAAAATGTACTTATTATCACAATACAAGTTCATCTGCCTATAGTCTCTCTGTCGCAAGATTGATGCCAAAAGTATTATGTATTGGTTTTTACTGTCTTTTCATCTTGTGCATTTACGCAACAATAACGTATCGGAGCTAATAATATAGTGGTTCTCACTTGCGTCAAATACATTCTCATCGTAGGGACAATTCATGAATTGTCCCTACTGCGTTCGCCCTGGTATTGCATCCAACACCAAAACCGCTATAATTGCAATACCAAGTGCCACTACAATGCAGGGCAAGTAGTTGGAGTTAAGCTTTGAGGCGTAGTGTTACCAGCAGCGATCAACGTCACCTCCCCTTTGTCGTTAATTACCCAACCAGTAGCAGGCACAATTTGATTTGGCAACTTCGAGCCACTTACTTTAGTTATTCTCCCCCTCTCCCCCAGCGTCACCCAATTGACAGTTGCAGTCTGATTACTACGCAGTGCTTCACTTGGTAAAGGTGGTAAACCCCCACGTCCAGTGATTGTAAATACATCGCCTCGACTTGCTGGGCAAGCTTGGGCAATTAAACGACTTTGGTCAACAACATCGCTGGATAATTCTACTAATCCAGAGGTGGGGTCTATATTGAATGTATTGATTTGCACATTCCCACTTAAGGAAGGATTTGCCCCGGTAGCCGTGATGTCACTTTCTTGAGTAGGTGCATTCCGGAACTGAGTACCAAAAATACCAGAGGCATTGATAGTTACATTTCCGCCCTGAAAATTAGCAGAATTCGCACTGATATTGCTATCTTCTCCAGGCACGGCGACGATGAAACCATTTTTGGCATCGATGTTGATGTTGCCGCCTGTGATATTGTCGCCTCTGGCGTTGGTGGTGATAGCACTGCCTCGGCGCAATATTAAATTAGGAGAGTGGAGGTTGATATCTCCCTTTCCTCCTGTGGTATCAGCCGTGATTTTTCCTTGATTGTCTAGCAACACGATACCAGAGGTAATCTCTAAGTTACCTGCTTTCCCTGAGCCAGTACTGCTCACACTAACTTCTGCCCCATCCCGGACAGTCAATTTATTAGTATTAATTCTCAAATCGCCAGCACTACCAGAACCCTCGCTTGTAGCTAGCAAGGTACTGGGAACAATCTGACCATTCCCATCGATACCGTTGCCAGTCACTGTCACATAATTTGAGGCATTTATATCTAACTTCCCTGCCTGACCTGTACTACCGTTAATCGCAGCAGTTGAGATGCTTGCACCGTCTTGGACAAGCAAACGCTGCGTGTTGATTATTAAGTTTCCTGCGTTACCTGTGGCTATTGTCAGTCTACTCATGTTGGTCTCAGCAACCAGACCACTAGGTAAATTCCTCGTCTCTAGTACGGATCGACCACTGGCTTCTACAGATTCAGAAGCATCTATTGTCAAAGTCCCTGCATTACCTGCACCACGGGTACTAGTTAATATTCGCCCTCCATCACGGAGAATCAATTTCCCGGTGTTAATGTTGACTGTTCCAGCATCCCCAGCATCATTGTTAGTACCGAGACTCTGAGTTCCTAAGCTTGTAATCAATCCATTACCCAGTAACTGCACAGATTCAGAAGCATGCACTGTTATCTTCCCTCCCGCTCCAGAACCATCGCTAGACGCATCAACTAATCCACCATTACGAACAATCAACCGTTTCGTTTCAATTTTTATCTCACTCGCAGCTCCGCTTCCCACAGTCCCAGTAGCTAACTGGCTGTTACTTACTTCTACAGATTCAGATGCTTTGATTACCAGAGGTTGACCTGGTTTCTGTCCCGTAGTCACCCCCACTACTTGTGAACTGTCAGCGATCGCAATATCTCTGCCATGCAACTGAATAGCCCCATTGCCTTCACCACTTGTATCAACAATAGCTTTTTGAGATACTTGAATATCTTGGAAGTTTTGCACCCCTTCATATCCAAATGCCCAGCCTTCGGAAATTGGATTCAGGCTGACGAGACTATTAGGGGCAACACTCCCTAAGTCAATTCGTCCTGCTGGTGCTTCCAGTGTGCCACCCTTTATTAATACATCACCACCCAATAGAGCCAAGGTTTTACCAGGCAGACGTAGCGTAGACCCCTCGATTTGAATCGGTTGAGCAATTTGCCCAAATTGCAAACCGATGGGAACACTTACAGTTAGTAGTGGTGGTGTTTGGAGATTAGTAGCACTAAATTGTGTGCCATCAGCAAAGATGAAACTACTGGCTGTACTCGCGACGAAAGAGCCATTAACGTTTACTAATGAGGCATTCGGACCAAAGATAATGCCATTGGGATTAATCAGAAAAAGGTTAGCAGAACCGTTGGTTTGGAGTAAGCCATCTATATTAGATATTGAGCCACCCGTCACCCGGCTAATAATGTTTTGAACATTCAAGTCATTAGTAAAGGAAGCCGATCCACGCGTGGGTACAGACAATTCTCTAAAACTATGAAAAAGATTGTTTCCAACTCTATTTCCATTAATAATAGTAAAGTCGAGATTATTGGTGGTTAAAACCTCAGTAGATAAAGTTCCATCTGAGGTAATTTGTGCCTGAATAAGATCGGTTTTGGTTAGAAAGCATAAAAACCCTAAACCAGCAATCCACAAATAGTTAGTCCGCTTTCTCATAAATCCTTAATAAAAATTAAATTCAGTACAAATTACCTGTTTATAGTTAACTAGGCAAAAGTTTTATCAAAACACTGTTTATCTACTTTTGCCTAGTTTATTATTGAGCTATTTTACAGACTGCAAAACAATGGTAATTATTATTCCCTATATATCTCCAATATCCCCAGCCGCCATCTGGACATTGAACGCACACGTTCCAGATTGATGTCGTCGCTTCCATGTCCAGAAACGGAACTTTAACGTTTTCTTGTGATGTTGAATTTGCTTTGTTTGTATCTCGCGGGATTTTAGCGGCTTCTACCTGAATCGATTCGCATGTGGTAACAGTTTTAAATTTCGTCTCCTCAGCCCTAGCAATGGAGCTAAACATCAACAAAAATGATAAAGCGAAAGCGATGACAAGAGAAATTTTGCGTTTCATGATTTATCTGGTTGGTAGACACACTTAAGTTTTTTTCTGATATTCGTACCTGCTGTTTCTCCTCTGATAATGCTAGTATTTCCCTGTTAAGTCACAAAGAATTAACTGAAAGCATTTCATCTAATATGAAATTGAAATAAACAGCAGTACTAAGCGTTTCCAACTTAAATTGGAGAAAACGCTATTTCATCGCCAAGAAAATCCAATTTTTAGCCTTTTCTTGAGTATAGGACTTACGCATTTACATAAATTTGATTGTATGCATAAACCCTTACTTGATTTGCAGCAACAGAAGTTAAGTATGAATTAGCTTTCCTTCTCTATTCATAATAGGTGTAAACATTATCAAATTATGCAGTTTTGGAAGAAAAATGGAAAAAATTGCCACTATCCTCGCCAGTTCAATCAAGAAGACTGAGTGTAGTGCCGCTGATACACGTAAGTGTCTCTTTGTAAAGTGCGTAAGTCTTAGACTATACCGTTATTGTCACCCAATTTGATTATTAAATTGTAATCGAAAGAAAGATATATTTTCTCTCTTGAGATAGATGCCAAAAAAGTCACGATAGTTCCCAGGTAATAACTGTGTTTGAAATTACCGGACTTTGGTTTCTAGATTTTTTAGTTTCTAATAAAAAATAAGGTTTCAAACCTTAATTAAATCGAAGTTCCAGCATTTGGCGATTATTGTTTTTTGAGAGTGATGAAACGGACTTACATTAGATAATATTCAAAGCGCTGCCGCAGTTGTTCAACTGTCAGATTCTGAGTTAAGTATTCTACCAAAGCGTGACCAAATGCCCAAGCGTTACGCTCTGGATCGGCTTTATTTTCCAGCAGCAACGACCACAAAGATAGTAAATCAAAGTTGCGTGAATTAGCGTTGTCAAAACTCAAAAGCGAGAAAAGCTCATATGCCATTTGCAATTTGCCAATTACTACAGGTAACTGTTCTACGGGAATTTTCTCTGTTAGCAGATATGCTAAATTAGGCGATCCGGTTGAGAGGGTGGAAATGAACTGAAGGACGGGACTTTTGAGTAATGCAGTCAGTCCTTGAGTAGTCGCCATTTGAAAGGTATAATTGTCAATGATTTTCGCAGCAGCGACGGTGCGGGCTTCTAAGTTACGCAAAAAGCGAGCCAGACGCTGTTGTTTAGCTGGAGCGATCGCTTCCATCAATCCCAACGATAGCGCGTCCACACCCCAAGCAACGCGATTTGTTTTCATATCACCGGTGACGACAGGTAAAATGAAATCGCAGAATTCACCCAGAAGTTGAGCGCGATATTCAGTAGCTTGACGAATCGCAACTTCCTTTGGGCGATCGCCTGACTCCCAATTTAATGGTGGCTCCCACTCGCGAATCGGACGCAAACGATCCACCTGAGTGACAACTCCAATCATCGGTAAGTCGGCAATATCTGCCTTCATATCTGCGAGAAAATCTACATCCATTTGCAGAGATGGATCGAGCGCGGGTGTAACTAACAGCAGTAAATCGGCATTTTTGGCATAATCCAGCACCAATTCCCGAAAGTCGGTACGGTTGACTTGTTCATAACCTGGTGTATCCCAAAGCGTTAGGGTTTCGCCGGTTTTGCTTTTCCATTGATAATTCTTCAGGCGATCGGTACTGGGTAACACATCGACGGCAGCGAGTTCGGCTTGAAACAACGTGTTAATCAAGCTGCTTTTTCCCGAACCGGTTCGCCCTGCAAGTAGAATATTGACAGGTTTTTGCTCAACTGCGGCAGGGGGTTCAGCAGATTCAAGAATTTCTCGTAAAGTTTGAGTTTTCGTCTTTGGTAGCGTCGGTGTCGGCAAAGCTTCAAAAGCTGGTATCGTCGTACCTCCGTAAAGGGCTACAGCTCGCTGACATAAGCTTCTCAGGGCAGTTTCCCGCAACATTTGACTCAAATTGCCCAAAAGTTGTTCATTTGCCCGGTTACTGTAACCTTGACTGGCTTTTTTTGCGATTGCTGTCACCGGGTTTAACAGCCACTGTGCCCAATTGAATGCCCGCATAAGTTTACGCGCAGATGGTTCCAATTTCTGGTATACTTCATATGCTTGGTATGCTTGTCCAATTGTGACTTGATTCAAAGCGGGGGATAATTTCTGCATCCAGCGATCCACATCATCCAGCGTTCCCCGAATTAGCGCGTAAGCTTGGGGAACGTAAATGTTGAGTAGCGGATATTTTACTTCCGGATGATAGATTTGGGAAACTGCGACAACTAAATCCTGACATCGTTGCCAAAAGGTTTGCCAGTCTTCCCAAATCGGGCGATCGCTTTGGGCAGTATTAAGAATTTCTTGTAATATCGCTTCAGTTTCCTCAAGCGTGGTTGTATTATCTGCCACAGATTTCAGTTCTTTATTTACCTCTGTGACAACGGCTTCTATTTGCGTTAGTTGCGGTTGAGTCCATTTTACTAGTAGAATACGCCAGCCGACAAACACCAGCGTGAACACAGCCCAAATCCAGTTAATCCGCCACTCGTGGATTTGCAAACCTGCGGATACAAGTAAGAAAATGATGATAAAAGCGATCGGCGTTGCTAAAATTACCCATTGCCACAGTTTTAAGCGTACCATTGCTTCATGCCTACCTGAAAAATTTCTAATTCGCGCCCGTATCTACTTGAGGGGATTTAGAAAGAACGATGTAACAGGAATGCTTATAGTCAGCACCGGGTACAAACCCTCTTTAATTATGAATTATGAATTAATAATTATTAATTAGGTTGATTAAACTTCTTCTACGGCTATTTTGCAATACAACAAGCATTTCAACTTAATTGCTGCCAGAACGTCTGTACGAAAGGCACGGAGTAGGAGTTTCATGTTTGGAACTCGGAGTTTCGTGTTTGGAACTCGGAGTTTCGTGTTTGGAACTCGGAGTTTCGTGTTTGGAACTCGGAGTTTCGTGTTTGGAACTCGGAGTTT
>NZ_JBPAOH010000198.1:0-11325 GCF_050875635.1 Tolypothrix sp. VBCCA 56010 | reverse complement strand
CTTGCCACACCTTGATTCCTTAAAAACTACCCATAAGGGTTTTGACCCTTCTTGCTTAGTCTCTCACAAAAATGGTCGGTTTATTTCCGCCACCCTGTACTAGCCCAAAAACGCAGCATAATAACTCGGTGCAGCAAACAGACGAAACTTCCTAGTAGTCTGTTGCATTAATGTATTGAGCGATTCATCGCTCAATTACACCGAAATGTCAACTTCATCAGTTAAAGGAATAAAAAATAACGTCGCCAAGGGGTTTTTATTTATTGAGGAGTTACGAACCGCAGAGAACGCAGAGGACGCAGAGAAGGAAGAGAGTATGATTTTTGTGGTAGAGAAGGGGTTGTTTTTAGGAATGTAAATGCTTAACTAAATCGAAGTTTCCTTGACGCAATGTTTCGGGATTTGGCATTTTGTTTAAGCGCATTAGTTCGGTGATGGCTGCGGTTTCGGTGTCGCGCTGGCTGGTGGCTGCTGCTAATACTTGGTTGTCTTTGATGTAGAATACGATAAATTCGCGTTTTTGCAAGTCGCCATCGATGATAATTTCATCCCATTCTTCGGCATGTCCGACGTAGCGTAGGGGAAATTTAAATTGCATTGTCCAAAAAACAGGTACAGTTTTAAATTTAATCGCTTTTCCTGCCATATTGTAAGCGGCAATGCGTCCTTGTTGGGCGGCAATTCGCCAGTGTTCTATGCGAATTTTCTCACCTGTGCGTTGGTCTGGAAAGCGGGCAATGTCACCTGCTGCGTATAAGTTATCGGCAGCGCGAAGATATTCATCTACTGGTATACTTTTGTCTTTGGGATGCAAGTCTACACCAGAGAGAATTTGAGTTGCAGGTTGTACGCCTATGCCTACGACAACTATATCAGCTTCAAGGCGTTGGTTATTATCTAAAATTACGGCTTCAACTTTGCTGTTTCCGATTAATTTAGTGACTTTTCTGCCAAATTGAAAGCTGACACCATTTTCTTCGTGGACTTGTTGAAATAACTGTCCAATTTCTTCGCCCAATATTTTTTGAAAAGGGAGAGAATCTGGTGAGATTACTGTTACTTTGACACCTTTTTGGGTAAGACCAGAAGCGGTTTCCATGCCAATAAAACTTGAGCCGATGACTACGGCTTGCTTGGCTTGTGCGGCAGATGCTAGAATGCGATCGCTATCTGCAAAGCTGCGTAAGGTAAAGACGTTTTCTAAATCTGCACCTTCAACATCTAGCTGTTTTGGTTTTCCACCTGTGGCTAACAGCAAGGCATCATAACTGAGGGTTTCACCATCTTCAAAGGTGATTTTTTTTGCTTTGGCATCAACGTTGGTCGCCTGTTTTTTTAACAAAACCTCGATATTATGCTCTTTGTAAAACTCCGACGTTCTCAGTGGTACTTGTTCTTTGGGAACATCACCGTTAAAATAATCTTTGCTTAATACAGTGCGATCGTAAGGTAGTTGGTCTTCACGAGTAATCATGAGGATGCGTCCTTGATAGCCAGCAGTTCTCAAGGTTTCTGCTGCATGGGCACCCGCTGCACCCGCTCCTAAAATGATAAATGTGCGTGGATCGACATTGGGATTGTATGATGCCATTGCAGGGGTTCTCAATCCAGATGCTTTTTCTGGTACGCTGACAATGACATTTTCGCCTTCGATTCTGACTTGATAACAAGGCAAAGAATCTAATCCCGGTGGCTCTTGTTGGTCGCCTGTGGTGATATTAAAATAAGCATTATGCCAGGGACAAACGATGCTATTGCCACTTAACACTCCTTCTGCTAACGGTGCTTGGTAGTGCGTGCAAAATGCTCCTAAAGCGTGAAAATTTTGATTAACGCGGATTAGCAGTACGTCCGTGTCACCTACAGAAACCTGCCGTTTTTCGCCATCCTGCAAATCATTAACTTTGGCAACGACTGCTTCAATCTGCTGCATAAAATTTCTGCTGATAAGAGAACACGTCTTTTAAAGTAAACTGCAATCAGTAAATCATTCCTCGGTCATAAGGAAGAAATTTAATAATTATATTATTCGAGAATTCAATTTGATGATTTTGTTATAGTATCGAAGAGCTAAATCGCAAGGAAATAGCGTTTGCTGTTAGTTATGATGGCAAACGAGGAAACAAAACTTTCGGTAACGAATTACCGTCAGCATTAAATTTTAGGAAGATTGAAATCGAAGTAGGACGTTCTTTCAAGCAACTCTTTTAGGTAAAGAAGAAGTAACAGTAGAGTCTTTGTACTTGTCACATATAGCAAATAGCTATACCGAAGACTTAGAAAGTTACAGCAGATTGCAGGTAGATAGAGTACACTAAACTGAGTGCATCAAAGCTTGAAAATAAAATTTTACTCAATCTTTCGTATCCTGTACTTTTTACCACTACCGTGTTGTTTAGAACTGTGCTTTGCGGCTTTAATCAGATCGGCTGCTTTCTCACCAATCATAATGGTGGGCGCGTTCGTATTTCCCGTGGTGAGCGTTGGCATGATCGAGGCATCGACGACACGCAATTTCTTCACCCCATGTACCCGGAGTTCGGGATCTACAACCGCCATTGGGTCAGTTCCCATTTTGCAAGTACCGACAGGATGATACACAGTCCCGCAAACTTCCCTAATATAAGCAACGAGTGCTTCATCGCTCTGAACCTCGACACCGGGAGCAATTTCCTCACCTCGAAACTCATCAAAGAAACTTGAATGAAACAAGTCGCGAAAGAATCGAATCCCTGCCACTAGCTTTTGCACATCAGATTGACTTTGCAGATAGTTCATCCGCAGGATCGGGGCATCGGTGGGGTCAAGCGATCGCAAAGCGACACTGCCAATGTTCTGGGGATGGGTCAAACTAACATAGCCTGTGAACCCCGAATCAACGCGGACATACCCTGGAGGTGACAAAGGACGGGCATCGAAGAAAAACAGCAAATCTGGCGCGATATCCAGATTCCCCTCGCTATGCATAAATATTGCAGCTTCAGAAATACCATTACCAGTGGCAGCAGGTTGTACCTCCTGAGTTCCCTGGTAGGGCACGGGAAAGCCAACGTGGTCTTGCAGGTTTTGACCCACACCCGGCAGATCGACGACAACTGAAATCCCCATTGCTTGCAAGTGTTCTGCATTGCCAATGCCAGAAAGCATTAGCAGCTTGGGCGAATCGAACGCGCCCGCACTTAAAATCACTTCCTGACTGACTCTAACCTGGTGTAGCGTTCCAGAGTGCAGGTATTCCACCCCGATAGTGCGAGTCTCCTCAAACAACAATCGAGTCACCAACGCACCTGTTTGCACCGTTAAGTTCGGACGATCCAGAATCGGCGTGAGAAATGCAGCAGCAGTACTGTGCCGTTTACCATCTTTGATTGTAAACTGAAGCGGTCCTACCCCTTCCTGCTGCTCTGCATTGAAATCAGGATTGTACTTGTATCCCATTGCCACCGCTGCTTCTACAAACGCTCTTGAAACCGCAGCCAAAGACACGATATCGGTAACGCTCAACTCCCCATCCACACTGTGATATTCCGAGCCACCACGTGAGGAATGCTCAGATTTCTTGAAATAGGGCAAGACATCTTGATACGACCAACCGGGGTTGCCCAATTCCTGCCAGTGGTCAAAGTCGTGATGATTGCCCCGCATATACACCAGGTAATTAATCGAACTGCTGCCCCCCAAGACTTTACCACGGGGACAAAATATCTTGCGATCGTTAAGGTACGGTTCAGGTTCCGAGAAATATTTCCAGTCTACCTCGGAGCCAGGTAAATTCCTAGCTTCCTGTAGGATTTGAATCTCTGGTTTCGTATCCCGATTGCCTGCTTCAAGCAACAACACAGTTGTTTGGGGGTCTTCTGTGAGACGGTTGGCAACCACACAGCCTGCTGAACCTGCACCAATCACAATATAATCAATCATATCGAGACATTCCACGTTTTCCAGAATTAGCACTCGCAAAACGAGCAGAAATTAGTGAGGTGACTAAACCAGTAGAGAACAGGGCGACCTTTTGAAGAAAACGACGACGGTCATAAGGCTTATAAAGCATAAACTCCTCCTCTGTTGATTATCTAAGGATTTATTGGTTCGTCTTAAGCGTTCTTTGTATTTTTGAAAGTGTCGCATAAATTTACTATGCACACAAGATCCGCATCAATCAAATTTGGGGCGTTGCTGAATGGTGGGATGAATGGGTTTACAAAGGTCTTCAGAATATCCTTTTGGCAAAGCGTAATTGACCAACAAATCAAGTGAAATACTGACAGCTAAAACTTGTTGTAGTAAACCAATACCTTCGCCAAAATCCAACACCCTAGAAGGGTGTCGCTATACGAACAAAGGCTGCGGAGGCAGCCTGTAAGGATTTCAGCCCACGAAGGTGGGCTTTGTTTGTGTAGTCCCAGGCTTCTAGCCTGTGGGCGTTTCAGAAAATTGGCGAAGGTATTGGTAAACAAAACAAAGATTATAAATCAAACTCGCTCAAATAAATCAAGTCGATATTGTTCTTCGCGTTGACTTTTTAAATGTCGCAATTTAGTCGGGGTTAATTCCATAAATGAATCGTGAACTTGCTCGCCATTCAAAGGATAATCACGCGCATACTCTGTCCAATGAACTAAAAGCAAATGTCCCCCAGGTTCCAAGTGTTCTAAAATGCACTGCTTGGCTTTTTGCAAGTCTTCCCAGCACCAGTAATATCCAACTTCTGACACCAAAACTAAATCAAACATCTCTTCCGGAAACTGTTCTGGTAAACGCATGATTTGAAATCGCACTTGCTTTAAGTGCTGACAGCGCTGTATTGCTTTTTCTTGAGCTAGCTTTGACACATCAATTGAAAGCAAAGAGTCACATAAAGATGCTAGCTTTTCAGTTAAAACGCCAATTGAACCGCCAATTTCAAAAGCAGATTTATAGCGTTTCGGTAAAGCAGCGATTGTGGCAGTATATTTCTTCGCTTCGTATTCGCTGGTTTCAAATTTCCACGGATCGGGGTCGGTGCCGTAAAGTGCTTCAAAATAACTTGGAGGAAGCGATCGCTTTTCTATCTCTAATAATTTTTTCGGCTTGGGGATACTTGCAGTGTTCAAAGCTTGTAAAAAATCATCAAAATTTACAAAGTCTTCGATAATCTGCTCAACTCCCGCATCTTGTAAAGTTCTTTTCTGTTCACCGCTTGCGACACCAACAAAATTTAGTTGCAGCTGCACAGCCGTTAAAACATCCCAAATTCCATCGCCAATACAAACTATTTTTTCAAAATCGAGTTGATTATACAACGCTTTTGCTCTGGATATTGCGGTTTTGACAATATCTTCACGAGAAATACTATCATCAGCAGACGCTGTGGGCAATTGTCCAACATCCAACTTTGCACTATCTAGTTTCATGCAAGCTGATGCACTCCATCCTCCAGTTGCCAACGCGATCGCCCAATCTTCTGTTTCTCGCAATCTCCGCAACATTACAGAAGCTCCGGGTATTTCCGCAAACAATGTATTATCTGTTGTATATTGTTCTTGCAACAAATCGACAAAGTGATGCTGAAGCCGAGATAATTCACTTTCTTCGGGAACACGTCCGAAAAACTCCTGAAAAATTTGCAAAGTTATCCCAGAATCCGTTGTGTGTCCGTAACTAGCCCAGTCCGTGTTAATATTTTCAATGCCATTAAGAGCAAACGCTTTCACAAAGCATTGAGTATCAACATCATTTGTTTTAGTCAGCGTTCCATCAATATCAAAAATTGCTAGTTTCATTAAAGTATTTAATTTTCAACTTCTAAATAAACTTCCCAAGGACGAGCGAAATTCAAAAGCATTTCTGGTGTCAAGCGAAAACATAAGGGATCGTCATCAATTAAGTTGGTGATTTGCGAACGATAACAAGCGATCGCCTGTTTTTTCAACTCTACCACCGCAGCAATATCCAGACGCCAACTTGTTACTTTTTCCGATTCTGTCAAGTTTCCCCGTTGCTGTGGGTCCCAATCCCAGATAGGATATTCAATAATGCGCGGTGATAAATTTAAGTTACCCAAAGCAGTGTAAATTAACTTTGAAGTTGCTCGGTGGTCAGAGTGAGGATCGTACCGCCAAGGTAAAAAGATAATTTGCGGCGCAATTTCTCTTAAATAAGCACTACAACTCGCTACTGCACTGATATATTGTATGGAAATTGACCCATCTTGCAGCCCGCAAAATGTCACGTTATCGGAATTAACGCCTAACTTACTCAAAGCTTGCAGCGTTTCGCTTTCACGTAATGCCTGTAATAAAGGTGCGGGATACTTCTGAGAATTAGGGTGAGAAAGCGTACCGTTACTGATAACTAAAACGCGGACATCGCAATTGAGAGAACGTAAAAGAGCGATCGCACCACCACAACCCAAGGTTTCATCATCGGGATGAGGTGCAACAATTAGCACCGGACTATAAGCAATTTCCTTGATAGACCGACAAGGCAAAACATCAGGATTAGTTAGCGGTGATGCAGTCATGCGATTTAAGATTTTGGATTGTAAAATGCTTGTTTTATGTCACGAACTAGGATACCCCAACCTTCGTAGAGACGTTCCGTTGGAACGTCTTTACTAAAAAGGTGATTTGCCAATAATATTCATTGGTTCCAAAGCGAATGTGCCGGATTACTTTCACCTAAAACATACTGTCCTACACTAGAAAGTGCAGCATCAAAAGCGGGTTGACGCAGATACAGCGTTAAATCCCGGATGATGCGTTCCATTGGATTTGGTGGTAGCAAACCGCGAGTCCCAACAGAACGTTCGCACATTTGCATGATGTCAATGCAAATTTGTTCAATTGCTGTCCGCACCATATTTGCATAAGCGACGAGTTGACTAGCTTGCGGATTGTCAACCGTCGGATAACCTCCAAACACAGGTGCATATGCTGCTACCATATCCGCAGCCGATCGCAACCACAGATTACCACTTTCAATCGCGATCGCCATTCTACCCAGTCGTTCTCTTTGGTATGGATCGTTTGTATAATTCAGCTTTTGCAGATACTCGCGAGTTAAATCAAATAATGCTTCTGCACCACCCAGTTGCACCGCTGCAAACCGAATTACTCCCACAGATAACCAAGGCTGTCTATAATAGTCTCCAGGTTCACCGATTAAGGCGTTTTGCTGCAACTCAACGCCGCTAAAATCTACTTTATAGCTAGCAGTTGCTCGCATTCCCGAAGGTTCCCACCAAGATGGATCGCTTACGGTTGCTACTTCATCCATTGGCACAATGCACATTTGCCAAGTACCATCAGGTAAAACTCCATTCACAAACGGACGATCGACGTAACCAGAGCCAGAACAAAAGGTTTTACAACCTTCGAGGCGATATTTACCATCCTCTAGGGGGATAATTTTAACACCATCAGATGCTTCTGCATTCCAAACGCCAAAGATTTTATGGCGATCGCGTGCTTCACTTGCATAAGTTGCGATTTGTTCTTTAGTACCAAAAGTTTGAATTAGTTGCAGCGCATTGATATGTCCCTCATAAATTCGCCCAACCGCCAAATTACCACGCCCTATCTGTTTTAATAGCATTAGCAGTTGTTGAGTTACACTCGCATCAATTCCCGCACCCCACCCACCTAAACCTCGGTGTAAAGGTGCAGACAACAAGCCAGCCTCAGCAATTAACTCAAACTCCTTTTTCGGGAAAGCGCCATTATAATCAATCGCGCTAGCGTTTAGCATACAATAATCAGCAATCTCTCTAGCACGCCTGATAACTTCCGCAATGCACGAATCATGCCATTCTGTGAGGATGACATCCTTTGATAGTTGAGTATTAATAGCCGCCTCCTTTACATAACATATCTTCACATATTATTGAAGATAATGAAATTCAGTTGGATAGCGCCTCTATCTTCTGCGGGAAATAACGAACTTGATTTATATGAGTTTGATGCATCGGGCGATCGCCACGAAAAATTTAAACGTTCGTAGTGAGCACTTTAGTGCTCAAATAAGCGTTTCAACGCTTACTACGATTTTCTCATTTTATATTCGCCAGGACAATTTCTCCTTTCTTATTAATCTTCATCGGCTTATCCGGAAAAGCATTTTTATTCAAATAACGCAATAGACTCACAGTTCTAAACCGCTGATCTATCTGCGGAATTCCCTGTTTGTTCATCCGAACCGGGATAATTTTACTTCCAACTAATTCGCCATCAGGGTTCATTTTGACTTCTAAAATCATTGAGTAACTGGTTTCACCTTCTGTTGATAAAGTTCGGTATCCGAGAAAGTTTCCTAATGAATAAGCGATGAGTTTACCTTTATAGATTTCCATCGCTCTAGGAACGTGAGGTCCATGTCCTATAACTAAATCTGCGCCAGCATCAATCATTGTTCGCGCAAATTTCATTGAATTTCCTCGGTCTTCTCCATAGAAATATTCAGTTTGATTTTTCACATGCATTGCCCCGGTTCCCTCCGCACCTGCCTGCATGGAAATAATTACCAGATTCGCATTGGTTCTAGCTTCTTCAACGAGTGCTTTAGCTGTTTCTAAATCGTGCATTGAGTTGTAAATGTCATAGGTAGTAAATCCAATCATCGCTACCGGAACATTACGAACTTGTTTATAGAGAATTTGATTTTTATGACCTAATGTTTCAATGCCAACAGCGGCAAGATTATTAACAGTATCGCGAAATCCCACCTTGCCAAAGTCTAATGCATGGTTGTTTGCCATATTGAAAACATCAAAGCCAACATCAGCAAACAACTGTGCATATGCTGGGGGAGAACGAAAGGCGAAAATTTGCCCTTGATTGATATCTTTGGAAGAATAGGGATAGGTAGTTAAGCTAGTTTCCAGATTACCCAATAATAAATCGGCTCTTTGCAAGTATGCTCTCACCGACTTTGGGATTAGCTGATTGCGATCGCGTGGAAGTCTGTTAGTAGGGTAATTAGTACCGGGAATCACATCCCCAACAGCTTGAATCGTGATGTAATCAGATTCAGGCTCCTCAAAACCTAGCGGTGGAGTGTATTCTGGTTGATATCCTGGTAAAAGAGGTATCGCTTCGGTGTCTGAAGTTGCAGCTTGCGATCGCTGCACCTGCCCAAAGCGGACAAAGATTCCGATACTAATGCCTACACAAAAACAAAAGCTGATAAAACTCAACGGGAGTAATCGCCCAATTCTATTTGCCATATTCGCAGTAGTTCCACTCCTCACATTATGGGATTAGTTTAGCCCATAAATAGGGAATTTTTGGTATAAATTAACCTATCCTCTTTGCAAATCTTGATAGCCAAATATTTAACAACACTCTGCGACCCTCCGCGTTTACCTCCGCGTCCCTCTGCGTTTAAAAACCGGCTCGGATTAAATGTTGCAATAAGAGTGCAATGCGATTGTGACTCGATACAATGCGATTGTGACTCGATGCATTGCGATTGTGTCTCGATACAATACGATTGTTTGCCGATACAATGCGATTGTTTGCCGATACAATGCGATTGTGTCTCGATACAATGCGATTGTGACTCGATACAATGCGATTGTGACTCGATGCATTGCGATTGTTTGCCGATGCATTGTAAAGACGCCATAAATCGCCGTCTCTACATCTTTAACAACAGATGACTACTACTTTATAGCGATTTCCACTCAGGTGAGGTACAAAATTATATGGCGGGTTGTAGGGGCACGGCAGTGCCGTGCCCCTACGGATGTACCGCCGTGCCCCTACGGGTGTACCTCATTAAACCGAGAAACGCTATATGGCAGCGATCGCAATTGACTTGCAACTATCCACATAAGCTAAACCCTCAAACATTCCCCCCCTCTCCCCCTCCCCCCTCCTCCTCTCCCCTCATCCCCTCTTACACACCTCAAGTTCTTCCAACCTCTCCGGATGAGCGTTTAAATAATCACTTAACCACAGACAACCCCTATTTAACAGTTCATCTAAGTTTTCAACTTGCCACACCTTGGCGGTTTTGTCAGCAGAAGCGGTGACAATTCGTTTGCCATCAGGGCTAAAACTGGCGCTGTAGACTTCTGCTTGATGCCCAGTCAGGGTAGCGATGAGTTTGCCATTTAAGTCCCACACCTTCGCGGTATTGTCAGCTGATGCGGTGACAATTCGTTTACCATCAGGGCTAAAACTGGCGCTGAAGACTCTATCTTGATGCCCGGTGAGGGTGGCGATGAGTTTACCATTTAAGTTCCACACCTTGGCGGTTTTGTCTAATGATGCGGTGACAATTCGTTTGCCATCAGGACTAAAACTGGCGCTGATGACTTGTGCTTGATGCCCGGTAAGGGTGGCGATGAGTTTGCCATTTAAGTCCCACACCTTGGCGGTTTTGTCTAATGATGCGGTGACAATTCGTTTGCCATCAGGGCTAAAACTGGCGCTGATGACTTCTGCTTGATGCCCAGTCAGGGTGGCGATGAGTTTACCATTTAAATCCCACACCTTGGCGGTTTTGTCATCTGATGCGGTGAGAATTCGTTTGCCATCAGGGCTAAAACTGGCGCTTTTGACTTGATCTTGATGCCCAGTCAGGGTAGCGATGAGTTTACCATTTAAATCCCACACCTTGGCGGTTTTGTCATCTGATGCGGTGAGAATTCGTTTGCCATCAGGACTAAAACTGGCGCTGTTGACTTGATCTTGATGCCCGGTAAGGGTGGCGATGAGTTTGCCATTTAAGTTCCACACCTTGGCGGTTTTGTCTAATGATGCGGTGACAATTCGTTTGCCATCAGGGCTAAAACTGGCGCTGTAGACATATGATTGATGCCCAGTCAGGGTAGCGATGAGTTTACCATTTAAATCCCACACCTTCGCGGTATTGTCAGCTGATGCGGTGACAATTCGTTTGCCATCAGGGCTAAAACTGGCGCTGTAGACATATGATTGATGCCCGGTAAGGGTGGCGATGAGTTTGCCATTTAAGTCCCACACTTTGGCGGTTTTGTCAAATGAAGCGGTGACAATTCGTTTGCCATCAGGACTAAAACTGGCGTTGATGACTTCTGCTTGATGCCCAGTCAGGGTGGCGATGAGTTTGCCATTTAAGTCCCACACTTTGGCGGTTTTGTCAAATGAAGCGGTGAGAATTCGTTTGGCATCAGTGCTAAAACTGGCGCTGTTGACATATGATTGATGCCCAGTCAGGGTAGCGATGAGTTTACCATTTAAATCCCACACCTTGGCGGTTTTGTCTAATGATGCGGTGACAATTCGTTTGCCATCAGGGCTAAAACTGGCGCTTTTGACTTGATCTTGATGCCCAGTCAGGGTAGCGATGAGTTTACCATTT
>NZ_JBPAOH010000197.1:0-11467 GCF_050875635.1 Tolypothrix sp. VBCCA 56010 | reverse complement strand
AACTGTTTGGATTAGTCAAAGCCAGGCGTAAGCGTCATCGAGAGATTGACGCTTACACCCAACAAATTTGGGTTTTATCTTCTTAAGTTGACACCAATGGGCACTGCCGTGCCCCTACGGGTGTACCTCATTAAACCGAGAAACGCTATAAATGATAAAGGAAGTGCAATAGCGGACTTTCAAACCGCAGCCAAACTTTTTTGTGAAAATAATTTAGTTGACGAAATGGCTAACTGGAGTGTTTTTGAATTAGGTGAGTCAAATAGAGAAGAAGCTATTGATTATCTTCTCCAATATTTTGATGCTAATAGCTCATCTGACGAAAAACGACTTGCGGCTTCTGCGATAAATAAACTAGCTAAAAGCTTCAAAACAAGCTGTGAAATAGCTATACCACATTTATTAAAGAATTTATCTGACCCGGCTCCACAAGTAAGACAATATATTTTAAAAGCGCTAGATGCAATCAGTCTACCTGATGATGCAATTCTTAAAATAAAGGAAATTGCTGAAAATGATGAGAAAGACTATAACCGCAATCTAGCGCAAAGAATATTAAAAAAGTATGATGAGTAAGTAGATCGGGTACAAAGGTTAAGTCTAATTTTTGTTGTTCTTTAATACACTTTTAGGCGATATCTGACAACAAGCCTATCTAGCGTCTACGCCATCAACTCAGAATTAACATGGCGATCGCTTCTGGCTACTTCAGTTGTCGGACTTCTGCCACAGTTAAACCAGTTTTCTGGGCAATTGTTTCTTCATCTAATAAATCTAATAGCGATCGCGCTATCTCCAGTGCTTTGAGTTTTTCTCCTTCAAGTCGTCCTTCTTGTAGTCCTTGTTGTCGTGCTTTCAAAATTGCGTTACGGTTATCATGTAAAAACATCTCACGCTTCTCCAGCACTTCCAATTCTTTGCGGCTCAATTTACTTTGTTTTGCCACCAAAAACGCATGATTAATCGCCGGGATTTCTCCCAGATTCGCTGGTACTGTTTCCAGTTTATTGGCTGCTTTCAAAAAATATAACCATTTGTCTACTAACAATTCTAAATCATCCAGTTCTTTGGTAAACTTGGGTAACTCCACGAACACCAATTCAATATCATCGCTGTAATCGCTCAAATCGTCTTTTTCTTTCAACCGATAGCGTGAAATTACCTTGTTATTCCCGCTAAACATCTCAAAATCTGTAATTGTTAATGCTATTACTGGATTGAGTAATGTGTAGTCTTCTCCTACTCCCAGTTGAATGGAAAATGCTTTAGCTGCATTATACAATACTCGTTTTTCAAAGCCTAAAACATTTAATACTTGCATTTCAATAATTACAGTTTTACCATCCAAGAGGGTTGCTTTCACATCTAAATACGAGTCTTTAATCCCCTTAATCCGAGGTGCTTGATAGGGGTCAAGAATCACTAAATCTTGAATAGCATCTTGCTCGTTGTAAAGAATCGCATTCAAAAAACTAATCAAAATATCTTTGCTTTGTTTAGAACCAAAGATTTTTTTGAAAGCAAAATCTGTCTTAGGATTGATGAAAACGCTGGGCATTGATATCGCGTCTAGTGATGACTTATCTTTTAATTTTAGTTGAGCGTAGACGCTCTTGGCGGTGAGGGAGTCGCAGGGAAAGGACGCCACTTGCACGGCTGCCCGGGAACCCGCATATAGCGCAGTGGCTTTGATCAACCGTCGATTGCGAACTCCCTCTCCCGTTGGGCTTGCCGTTAGGCATCGCCCCAAATCAAACTCCAAAATCTGAGCGTGATTTTCATTGCTTACTAATTCAGGTAACAAACACATCAAAAGGATGGCTATCTACCAAGGCTAAAAGTTCCCTTTCAATCAAAAGTCAGGGTCAAATGTAGTAAAATTATTGAAATTTTATATCATTAATTTTGACTTCTAGTAATTATGACCATTACGCTGACACGGAAAGAGGAGTTGGAACTGTGGGCAGAATCTGCAATCAACAGCCTACAAAGACCAGAGCCTGATGAATCTATTTGTCAAGTACCCAGGCAACTCGGCAAGGGTTATGAGCGAATTATTGAAGTGTATCCCAATGTCTGGCTGACAATTGCGGACTATGAATATCACGATGATGTATTGGTGAAAATACCTGAATGGAATCATCCCCTGCAATTTAGTGTCTCGCTTTTAGGAAATGTCGCAGACGATACACTCATCTCTGGTGCTGGCGTTCAACGCTCATGGACTGGGGAGACTCTGAAATGCCAAAGGACTGTATGCTTTGATATTCACATGCCACCTGAACTATTAGGAACTTTTTTCCCGACAGTGGATGGTGAAATTCCTTCCGAGTTCAGCTTATTCGCAAGGGGTAATGATTGGCAGACAATGTTATTTCTCAAAAAGACAGCTGCTATCCACTCTGTAGCACAACAAATTATTAGTTGTCCCTATCAAGGAATCAGCAAGCGGATGTTTTTGCAGACGAGAGTACAAGAATTGATCCGCTTGCAGTTAACTCCGATAATTACCGATTTAGGTGGAGTGCAACTACAACCGCGATTTAGAGCTGGAACTGTCGAGAAAATATATCAAGCTAGAGAAATTTTACTTTCTCGTTTGGAGAATCCACCATCATTATTAGAGTTAGCACAAATGGTAGGGGTGAGCGATCGCACTTTGCAACGTGGTTTTCAGCAACTCTTTGGTAATACCGTATTTAGTTATTTGACAGATAGACGCATGGAACGAGCAGAACGTTGGCTCAGAGAGGGAAACCGCACGGTGCTAGAAGTGTCTCTTATGACAGGTTATTCCAATCCCACACATTTTAGTGCTGCTTTTAAACGTAAATTTGGCATCTCTCCCAGTCAGTGCTTATTGGGGAAAAAGTCTGTTTGACGATGATTAGTTCTGTCTTGGGGTAGACGCGACTCATCAAATTCCTCTAATCTACATTTCAGATTTATTAAGAAATCTTCTCTATAAAGAGAGTTTTGGTTATTGGAGTGTGGGGAATTATTGTGAGAATTCAGCGGTTGTCGTCTAGTATTTGCCTGTGGTTGGGAATGAGTTTTCTGCCAGTTTTGATAGCACAATCTGTACAGGCTCAAGTGAAAGAGAATGAGCAAGCAGCAATTACGCGAATTCCTCAACTGAGTGAAGTTAAACTTCCAGCCACTAATGCTAGTGAGTTGCTTTCGCAATCACCAACCCCACAAGCAACGCCTACATCAGGAATTGTACCAATTACGGGGGTGAAAGCGAATCCCACAGATAAAGGTGTGGAGATAATTTTAGAGACAACTGTTGGAACTCAACTGCAAGTTGCAAATCGCAGTGTTGGTAATAATTTTATCGTCGATGTATCTGGTGGGCAGTTACGACTACCGAACGGTGATGCTTTTACATTTCGTTCGGAAAAACCTCTTGCAGGAATTACTGAGATAACAGTTACGAATATTGATGCAAATACTGTGCGAGTGACGGTGGTGGGTGTTGCAGCTATACCAACGGTTGAGTTATTTGATGATGATGCAGGGCTGGTTTTTGGTGTAACTTCTGCGACAACTGCGACTTCTCCACTACAACAACCTCAAACACCACAAGCCCAAGAAAAGCCAGCAAGTGAAACACCGTCGGAGAAACCACTTGACTCACAAGGTGATGAACCGATTGAATTAGTCGTGACGGGTGAACAAGACGGCTATAGCGTACCGAATACCAGTGTGGGAACGCGAACCAACACTCCACTGCGTGACATTCCCCAATCGATTCAAATCGTACCTCAAGAAGTGCTGCGCGATCAAAACGCCACTGACCTGAATGAAGCCCTGAGAAACGTTCCTGGGGTAACTTCACTCACTACTCCAGAAGGCTTCAGAGGCGTTGAGTTTACCATTCGAGGCTTTACAACCTCAGCCCGCGGCTTTGGCAGTTTTCTCAGGGATGGACTAAGAGAGGGTGGAGATATATTCACAGAAATACCCAACATTGAAAGAATCGAAGTGCTCAAAGGTCCCGCATCCGTGCTTTACGGGAAAGCCACTCCAGGGGGAACCATCAACCTGGTTACGAAACAACCGTTGCGCGATCCCTTCTATGCCATTGATGCCACCATTGGCAATTTTGACTTCTACCAGGGTGAGATTGATTTGTCTGGACCGTTAAACGACTCCAAGACAGTCTTGTATCGCCTCAATGCATCCTATCTGGATACAGGCAGCTTCATTAACTTTTTTGAAAAAAGTAACTTCTCGATCGCACCAATCGTGAGTTTTGCAATTGGGGAGCGCACTCGCTTCATCTTAGAGGGCGACTACACAAAAAACAGCACAGTTGCTTATCAAGGCTTACCAGCAGCCGGTACAGTACTTCCTAACCCCAATGGTCGCGTCCCGCGCGATCTTTTAACTGGTGAGCCTGAAGGCGTTATCGATCAAACTGTTGGTAGAATAGGCTATCGATTGGAGCATCAGTTCAGCGACAACTGGTCATTACAAAATGCATTTCGAGCAAAATTTCAAAGAGCTGAACCTGGAAATGAGTTTTACATTATAAATGATAGCCTTGCCTCCGACAATCGAACCTTAAATCGTGATGCGATTATTAATACTGTCGATTACGAAGACTATGACTTAGCCACATACCTGACTGGCAGATTCTCAACTGGGTCAATTGACCACCAGCTACTCTTGGGTGTCGATCTAAGTAGATCGTTTTTAGCATTTGAGCGGTCTAGTACTGTGCGGACAACATTAGACATATTTAACCCTGTATATGGGCGTGTTACTGGCTCTTCCACCCTCTCTTTTGATGGTGAACAATTAACAGATTCTTTGGGAATTTATATTCAAGATCAGGTGACGCTGGCAGAGAATCTGAAATTATTGCTGGGCGGACGGTTTGACCTGTTTGAGGCAACCAATCGTTTTCAGACAAATACCACCAGTCTATCGGGGGATGCATTTAGTCCACGTGTCGGCATTGTTTACCAACCCATCAAGCCCATTTCCCTTTATGCCAGCTACAGTCGCTCATTTACCCCAGTTGCTGGCACTGCCTTTGGTGGTGGCGTTTTTGAACCACAGCGCGGCACTCAATATGAAGTTGGGGTCAAGGCAGATTTGAATGACCGACTTTCGGCAATTCTTACCTTCTACGATCTCACCCTTAGCGGTCTCTTGACGGCAGACACCAGACCCAATGTACCTCCAGGACAATTTTCGATTCAAACAGGGGAACAGCGCAGCCGGGGTGTTGAACTCAGCATTAGCGGCGAAATTCTGCCGGGATGGAACATCATTGCAGGCTATGCCTACACCGATGCCCAAATCACAGAAGATAACAGTCTTCCTGTGGGCAATCTTTTGGCTAATGTCCCTGAAAATGCCTTCAACCTGTGGACGACCTATGAAATTCAGCGCGGTTTCGGGAAAGGTCTTGGCTTTGGCGTGGGCTTCTTCTTTGTCGGAGAGCGGCAAGCGGATTTAGCCAATAGCTTTCAACTCCCCAGCTATCTGCGGACGGATGCGGCAATTTTTTACAATCGCGAGCGGTTCCGCGCCGCCCTCAATTTTAGAAATCTGTTCAATATCGATTATTTTGAGTCTGCCCTCCCCTTCGGTCGGGTATACGTTAATCCTGGTGCGCCATTCACAGTGCAAGGCACGATTTCTTGGGAGTTTTGATGATAATTTGTAGATATAGCTCATGAAGCTACTCGAAATAACCCAATAAATTTTGGTATGTGATCCGAGGCATTGCACAGAAGTGAGCGAGCATCGGCAAAAGGCGGCACTGGCGATCGCTTACTCTAGTTATCTTGCAGAAAATGGCGATGCCTGCGGCGGGCTGCGCCTACGCACTCTTAATTTTGAACTGCTTCTAACCAAACCGACACATCAGCTAAACTGGTAAAATCTAACAGTGCTTCGCTCAAATCTTCCAGAACTGTTAAAGGTAAATCTAAGATGAGCGATCGCATTTCCACAGGCAATTCTCCAAATCGCTTAGTCAACAGTCGGATAACGAGTTTAGCAGCCTCTTCCTCGCGTCCTTCCTCGCGTCCTTCCTCGCGTCCTTCCTCGCGTCCTTCTTCGCGTCCTTCTTCTTTGATTTCTCGATAAACTCTCGTTTCCTGGAGCGTGATTCCTAGCATCGACTCTACCTCGACTCGACTTAATGTTTCAAACTTGTACACCATGATGGTTGTCAGCATCTCTATTATGGCGCGACTCGTCGTTTCAGGTACTTCTTGACTGGTTCTTGTCAACAAATACCTGGCTTCTGCTGTTGCTTGTTCTGGCTCCACTGTAGTTAGCACCATCAATGACACCCACACAGGTAAAGAGCGAATATCTCCCAATTCATTCAAATACACCCGATGTACTTGTCCACCATTGAGTAATGAGCGATGAGGATAAATATCACTCTGCTCAATGCTACGTGACGGGTAAATAATGACTACTTGCCAATCGCTAAATCTGGCACGGTTACGATAGAAATATAACCAGGATTCTGCAAATACTCTTTCGTAAAGCTGTTCATCCTTTTGAAATTGCACTTCACAAAAATATACAGTACCTGGACTGGCGTTTTCTGGTGGCAGAAATACACCATCGATTTCAAATTTGGGTTCTTTGACAGCTACACAATCAAATCGATAAGCATCAGCATTTGTGGGCGGATTTGTCAATAGTTCAAATAGCAAAGTCGGGGATTGTTGAAACAGTTTGTAAAATATCGAGTCTCGGCGCATGAAGCATTCTATTAAATTTATCCTGCGATACATTTAATCATAGGGTATGCATCTATGCACTGTATCGGTTCGATAGGCGATATCTAACGACAAGCCGAGCCAGCGTTTACGCAGGCTTACTCTAGTTATCTTGCAGAAAATGGCGATGCCTGCGGCGGGCTGCGCCTACGCACTATTGATTTTCAACTGCTTCTAACCAAACCGACACATCAGCTAAACTGGTAAAGTCTAGCAGTGCTTCGGTTAAATCTTCTAGAACTGTTAAAGGTAAATCTAAGATGAGCGATGTCTAACGACAAGCCCAACGGGAGAGGGAGTTTGCAATCGACGGTTGATCGGAGCCACTGCGGTGGACGGGTCTCCCGGCATAAAGGAGCCAGCGCCGTGGGCGGGTCTCCCGACTTGTGAGGCGACTGGCGTCAAGTGGCGTCCTTTCCCTGCGACTCCCTCACCGATGCAGCGTCTACGCTTACTCTAGTTATCTGGCAGACAATGGCGATGCCTGCGGCGGGCTGCGCCTACGCACTCTTAATTCGGAGAGCGGCAAGCGGATTTAGCCAATAGCTTTCAACTCCCCAGCTATCTGCGGACGGATACCGCAATTTTTTACAGGCGCGATCGCGCCTCGTGCTGCCCTCAATATTAGAAATCTCTTCAGTGTCGATTACTTTGAATCTTCCCTCTCCTTTGGTCGGGTATACGTTAATCCTGGTGCGCCATTCACAGTGCAAGGCACGATT
This sequence comes from Tolypothrix sp. VBCCA 56010, assembly GCF_050875635.1. Lineage (NCBI taxonomy): Bacteria > Bacillati > Cyanobacteriota > Cyanophyceae > Nostocales > Tolypothrichaceae > Tolypothrix > Tolypothrix sp. VBCCA 56010. The sequence goes on along the minus strand of NZ_JBPAOH010000197.1, from coordinate 3,987 downwards.
TCTTGGGAGTTTTGATCCCCCATTATCCTCCTTAAAAGTAGGGCTGTTTCATTCCTTAAAAGGCTTACAGTGTCAAGCGTTGAGGCAGTAAAAAAATTGGTATAAAACTGATGAAAAGCGAGCGATAAGCTTCGCTTAACGGCTAAAGCCGAATCGCACTTATATTTCTAGCGATGATAGTTATTTTTTCATCACTTGTACCCACATATTTATCAATGCATGGTATTGACAAAATTCCTTTCTTATAGAATGAAACAGCCCTGGATACAACCTGCAAAAGAATTAAAAAAATTAGTCCTAGATGGCGCGATCGCTTGAAGAATATCCGACTGTCAACAAGAAGGGTGTGGGGTTGCATGGTTAGGGTGTAAGGGAGAAGACGGCGCACTTCGGGGCGTATGATTAAGAGACCAACGCAATCGTCTTAAAAGACGGGGCGTATGTTTCCCACTGGTTGTTGGGGCTATCTCTTTCCCTACACCCCACACCCCACACCCTACACCCCGCCCCAACGGGGCTTGGTCAACGAAGAGGCAGAGGGGAAGGGAGTAGGGAGCAGAGGGGAAATCCCACAAATAAATATGTTCGCATGAATGGGGGATGAGGGGAAAGGGAGAGCTTCCACGAATAAAAACGTTCGCACCTCTACCTAGTTGCACTATGAGAGGGGGCTTCCCCAAAGACTGATTTTCTTCCCTCCCCCTGCAAGAAAGTCCCCTGCATAGAAAGCATGGTTCGGTCACATTTACTACATATAGTTGTCGAAAGCCCTTAACAGTGTCATAAAGAAATAGTGAAGGGCTAACCCTTGGCGTATCCTTTACCGTATTGGTTGCTTGCACCCCAGCTGGGAGTGGATTAATCTATCATTGTATGACTGAACTCAAACTACGCCTACAAGAGGGAGATAACGACACAACGGTGACGGTGAATCAAGATGTATTCACCATCGGACGTTTGCCCGAATGTGACTTTTACTTACCTTTTGGGGGAGTTTCTCGTTGCCATGCCCGCTTAGTGAAAATTGCCGCCGATTTATGGACTATTGAAGACTTGGGCAGCAAAAACGGGACGCAATTAAATGAACGTCTTGTTACCTCTCCTCAAAAGTTGCAGCACGGCGATATTGTTTGGCTGGGCGATGTTAGTTTACTAGTGCTGTATGCAGATTATACTGAACCGCCACTCAGCCCCAGACAACAGGAAGTTGCTGAACAAAGAACAATTCTTCGCAATGTCCAACAATTGCAAGAAAAATGGATAGAACCCAACGGTAAGGACGGCGAGACAACTAATAAAGACAAAACCATTGCCCGACTCAAAGACTTAGTAGATATAGCCAAGAATTTGTGTGCAGCCGCATCTATTGAAGAAATTTTCTCACAGGTGCAGCAAGTTATTTTTCGTTACCTCGACAGTATCGATCGCTTGGCATTGTTAATTGATGTGCATGGAAGCGGTAAACTAGAGTTAATGAACTCTGCTACTAGAAAAGCTTCCCAACAACGAAATTTAGCAGCCGATGGCAGTTGGATTAGTCGTAGTATCTGCCAAAAAGTATTTGCAGAAAAAGTCGCGATTCAAACTGCTGACGCTCAAAAAGATGAACGATTTGCTGGAGAACACAGTATTTTAGTCAAAGGCATTCGCAGCGCAATGGCTGTACCTTTATGGGATGAAAATAAAGTTGTCGGCGTTCTTTATGCTGATGCTACCCTTTCTTCTTATCATTGGGGAAATGAAGGCGAAGAAGAATTGAGCTTTTTTTCAGCTTTAGCAAATCTTGTCGCTTCTAGCGTCCAACGTTGGTTGTTGGTAGAAAAACTCAAAACTGAAGAAGTGATTCGTCACAGATTAGAACGCTATCATTCTCCCGCAGTTGTGCAACAGTTGATATCTGTGGGAGGATTGCCTAATGGTCGTTTAGCACCCGTAGAAACTGAAATCAGCATTTTATTTGCCGATTTAGTCGGGTTTACAGCAATTTCTGAACGAGTTACACCAACAGAAGTTGCTCAATTATTGAATAATTTATTTGAAGAAATGTTACAAGAAGTGTTTGGCTGGGGCGGCACTTTAGATAAATATATTGGCGATTGTATTATGGCATTTTTTGGCGCACCGGAACCGCAATTAGATCATGCAGATAGAGCCGTCGCTGCTGCCAAAGGTATGTTAACTCGTCTCGAACAGCTTAACGCCAATGATTTTTGGCAAGAATCGCTACAATTACGTGTTGCGATTAACAGCGGTAAAGCTGTCGTTGGCGATGTCGGCAGTTCCCAAAGAGTAGATTATACAGCTTTAGGCGCAACTATTAATCTGGCGGCGCGGATGGAAGCAGTTTGCCCTCCTAGTGAATGTGTCATCAGTGAAGTTACTTATAAAATGCTTTCCCAACGCTGTGATTTTCAAGAGATGGGACATTATCGTTTTAAAGGAATCAATCGATTAGTCAAAGTTTATCAGACAAAGATGCATGATTTGGGAAGTTGTTAGGAGGAGCGTGGATAGTTGTTAGGTGTTAGTGGTCAAACACATGATTGGTCAAGAGTCAATAGTCAATGGTCAATTGTGATGAATCAACAATTCTTTAATGCTATTTCAGGTGAAAGTTAATCCAAGTCTAATTGTTGATTTGTTTGGAGCTGTTTTAGAGCGATCGCTCTAAAACAGCTCGATACAAACCCTCTTTATCTTTGAAGTAATAAGTCTATCTTGTAAAAAATTAAGCAAATGCAAACAGCAAAGAAAATTGTCATTATTGGTGGAGGAATTGGTGGTGCAGCAACCGCGCTTGCACTTTATCATGCCGGATTTGATGTTAGCGTTTACGAGCGAACCCCCGAATTGCGGGAAGTAGGGGCTGGAGTGGCTCTTTGGGCTAACGCTACGCATGTTCTGAAAAGTTTAGGTGTGTTGCAAGACATATTATCTGTAAGTCAACAGATTACACGCTATCAATTTAACTCGCAAAGTGGTAAGGAGTTGATGTCTTTGCCGGTTGACCATTTCGAGGTTCCAGCTATATGCATCCATCGTGCCGATTTGCACGCTATACTGTGGCGTAACTTACCACGCTCGCGCTTTGTTTTCGGTCAAACATTTGAGCGGTTTGAGCAAGTAGGAAATAAAGTTCGCATTCATTTTGCTTCCGGCTTAATTGTCGAGAGCGATGCTTTGATTGGAGCGGATGGTTTGAATTCGCGTGTGCGATCGCAACTTTTAGGTGATGGCAAACCGATATATCGTGGTTTTACGGCGTGGCGCGGTCTTACTGATTACATCCCCAGCGCACACCGTCATGATTTCATCCGCGAATTTTTAGGTTATGGCAAAGGCTTCGGCTTTGTGACGATTGGCAAAAAACGTATGTACTGGTATGCAGCAGCTAAAGCAAGCGAGGGACAACCTGACGCAGCGATCGAACGTAAAAAAGAGCTTCAGTTGATGTTTCAAGATTGGTGTCAGCCTATTCCTGAATTGATTGCGGCTACAGATGAAGCAAACATCCTCAGGAACGACCTTTATGACCGCGTGCCTACTCAACCTTGGAGTCAGCAAAACATCACCTTGCTGGGTGATGCTGCACATCCAACACTGCCAACTTTAGGACAGGGTGCGTGCATGGCAGTTGAAGATGCGATTGCTGTTACCAAGTGTTTGCTTGCATCTGACACGAAAGCTGCTTTTGAACAGTATGAATCACAAAGGTTTGCTCGCACCAAAATGATTGTTGAAGAGTCTTTACAAGCAGCGAAACTTGGTCAATGGGAAAATCCTGCTGCTGTGGCATTACGGGAAATATTCATGAAGTTGCTACCTACAGCAGTCTTGAAGAAGAAAGTTAATGCCCTTCAAGCTTACAGGGTTTAACAAACTAGATAACCCAAGTTGCGGGTTATGGGAATCCAAGTGCTATGCACCTGCTGATTCATGCGATCGCCAATCACAAATTGGCGGTTGCGAGTAGTGCAACCGCAACTT
>NZ_JBPAOH010000196.1:0-11773 GCF_050875635.1 Tolypothrix sp. VBCCA 56010 | reverse complement strand
GGAGATGTCGGTATTTTAGTACTTTAGCATGGGCAATGTTTAAGAACAAAACTGCCGGAGATGTCCGGCTTTATCCAGTAATTTTATTATTTAGTAATCCACCTGTTGACATTTCAAATTAGTATTACTGCTAAAGGGACAAAACCGATTGGTTCGACACAATGGCAGCCAGACAATTTTTACCTTTACGGAGTTGTTGAACCAATAAGATTGAGAGTACTTCTGTAGTAAGCGCTGTACTCGCTTTTCTTTTCAAGCACTGAAGTGCTTACTACGAAAAATACGTTAATTACTGGGTTGTGACTGTTAATACTTGCGGTGGGGTGGCGTCTGGGGGATAGAGTAAGTCTACTTCTACGTCAGAGCGATCGCCTGCTTTTAAGTTTAGCACTGCCAGCGCTTCACCCTGTTGACCTCTTTTTTGTACTAAATGTATAAGTTTGGTCTGGGGTTTACCTTGCTCATCTTTGTAACGTAGTTGCACTGTACCGCGAAATAATACTTGCGGTCCGGGTATACTCAAAAAGCGCAAGCCTCGATTTACTAATTTATCTTGCTTTAGTGGTGTTTGCATTGATATAGTTACAATGCGCCGACTTTGAGTATTATTATATAGTGGCAATTTGAGACTGTATTTAATTCCATAGTTGCCGTGAGCGCGATATGCGGTGTCAGGATAGCGTACCAACATCGGCGCACTTTGAATTTGATTAGTTCCCAAGCTACCACCCGGAATTGTACTCAGAGCGTAAGAAAAGGCTCGACCGGGTTGGGGAATAGTCAGATATTTAGCTTGGGGACGATCTATTAATAAAGCTTTCCACTCAGAACCTTGGGCAACGCCGGCGACACGACCATATATTATTGGTCTAGCACTATTTGGCTCAGTGGGTATTTTATCACGCGGTCCGGCTAAATCACCATTATTTAGAAGATTTTGCCATTCTTGCAGAGAAGGCGATCGCTCGCTACCATCAGAATTTATCGGTGCAAACATCGCCAGACTTGCCGCATAAATTGTACCACTACTTTGCAGATGTATCAATGTTGACCGACCATTTAACGGCGGTGTTAATTCCTTGACCGGAATTGGCTGATTTAACAACATCTGACTTTGCCCTGGCGGAATGACAATTTGTGCTGGTAAAATTTGTTGTCGGAGTTTTCTTAAAACATCAGTCATGACGCGATCGCCTGGACCTGCGAAAATGTTACCTAAAGAATTATCAATAATAGATGGCAATTCTATAAACGGTGCATCTGGTTGACTTAAATAACTCGCTCCTTCCAAAACATTCACCTTCACCGATTGCTTCGTTGGGTTGTGCAAAATTATCCCTAAATACAACGTCCGCAAATTATCTGGAGGTTCCGCTCTGGCAATGTGGTGAGCGAAAATATCAAATCTTCCCCGAAAAGGAAAATTCAAGTGTGCTTGCGGTACTTTTTTCCCATATGAAGGAAAGGTAGAAAGTAAAATCCCCTCCTTCAAAACTAATTCTGGACTATTACTGTTAAACACAGGCACATTATCTAACTGTCCGGGTAAAGGACGCACTTCTTGTTGTTGCACCACTTCCTCTGGTTGTGGTGGGGAAATTGTTTGAGCGATAGGAAAAATTAGTAAAAAAGGCAACATAAATCTACATATTTGTTCACTATCGAGACGCAAACGACTTTATAAAAGTGCCAATTTGTCAACAATCAATAAGAAATCGGCAAAAATTCCTTCAAAATTTTCTTCCGTCAAAATGGGAACGTGGACAAAAATGCAACCAATTGTGAGTTGGTGCTGTCTCAAATAGTCCAAGACTGAATAATAAAGATGCTCGCAGACGAATTTGCCGCAGTCATCGCTAATCTCAATAGCGGTTGCTTCTGCCACCAGTTGTTCTAAATCTACCGTTGTCTGCAAAATATTTTCGGCTTGACTGGCAATTTTTTCAACACTCAATTGTTTACGGCTTTCTGCCATGCCACAAAGGATGATGTAATTTGGTTGAACGACTTCGATTTTTGCCTGAACCTGATAACTGGCAAGCTGTCCATCGACCGGTAACTGTCGTAAAAAAGTAAAATCATAAACAAGCGAGTTAAGTTTACCGACTTCGATCAATAAATCATCAGAGGAATTTGACTGCTGATGAGGCAACCAAATGTCAAAAGAAGTTAATAGGATTCTTTTCTTCATAACAAATATTATTTAGAATATAAAAAGTCTCCCTAAGAAATTTACAAGGAGAAGGTAAATGCCGGTAATTGCAGTCATAGATTATGAGATGGGAAATTTGCATTCCGTCTGCAAAGGTTTGGAAAAAGCAGGGGCAACTCCGAAGATAACTCACTCTTTAAAAGATTTACAACAAGCAGATGCTGTTATTTTGCCAGGAGTGGGAGCATTCGATCCGGCAGTGCAACATATAAGAGCGCGTGGTTTAGAACAACCAATAAAAGAAGCGATCGCCAGCGGCAAACCTTTCTTAGGTATATGCTTAGGATTGCAAATTCTTTTTGAATCAAGTGAAGAAGGCAAACTACCAGGACTCGGAATTATCAAAGGAAAAGTGCGACGGTTTATTCCCGAACCCGGAATTACTATTCCCCACATGGGTTGGAATCAACTGCAATTGACTCAGCCAAAAAGTATTTTGTGGGAGCATTTGCCCTATCAGCCTTGGGTATATTTTGTCCATTCTTACTATGTTGACCCAATTGACCCCCAAATCCGCGCTGCCACTGTCTCCCACGGTAATCAAACAGTCACAGCAGCGATCGCAACCGATAACCTGATGGCAGTCCAATTTCATCCTGAAAAATCCTCTAATATAGGACTGCAAATCCTCTCTAATTTTGTTTCTCAAGTCCGCGAAAAAATTCCTGCATAATATAAATGTGAGTTTTATGTTTAGTCCTAGTCATTAGTCCTGACATCCATTGGACTAATGACGCATGACCAATTAAAAATGAGTCTGAGAATTTACGGAAATCGCCAGATAAAAACTTTACCTGGACAAGATACCCGTCCCACGAGTGCGCGGGTACGCGAAGCAGTTTTTAATATTTGGCAGGGAGAAATAGCTGGTTGTCGCTGGCTGGATTTGTGCGCTGGTAGCGGTTCAATGGGGGCAGAAGCTTTATCTAGACAAGCAAGCGTTGTTGTAGGCATTGAACAATCGAGTCGAGCCTGTGCCATTATCCAACAAAACTGGCAGCAAGTACAAAACGAAAATCAGGAATTTCAAGTGCTGCGGGGAGACGTATTGCAGCGCTTAAAAAACTTATCAGGAAAGCAATTTGATAAAATTTACTTCGATCCGCCTTATGCCAGTGGATTATATCAGCCAGTGTTAGAAGCGATCGCTGATTATCAGCTTTTAGATTCTAGCGGCGAAATAGCCGTAGAACACAGTCCCCAAAATTGGACATCTCCAGTAATTCCAGCTTGGGAAATATGCCGCGAGAAACTTTACGGCAACACCGCTTTGACATTCTACAGAATTCGGGAATGAGGAGAGGGGGAGAGGGGGAGAGGGGGGGATGGGGGGATGGGGGGATGGGGGGACAAGAAGAGTATTATTCAAAAATTCTCCTTGTCTCCTTGTCTCCTTGTCTCCTTGTCCCCCCCACTCCCCACTCCCCAGTTTACAGACCGAGTTTTTCGCCGCGTTTGAATTGCTCGTAAGCCTTATAAAACAAGCCAGCCAGGGTGACAACAATTAAACCAATAACAATGCCTGATAGCAGGGGTTCAACCACTGTAAATCTCCTATAATTAACGTTTTCTGCTTTTGATTCTACCAAATCGGGTATGAATCCCCAATTGAATTGCATTTTTCAGCGCTGAATAAAAATAACGAAACTTAAATTTGTGCTTGCAGACACAATCAAGAACTTTTAAGCTATGTGTATGAAATGAAAACTTTCTTATAGTTTTACAGCAAACCCTTTGGATAACCAGATTAACAAACCTGAAATTCTGATTCAGCGGATCGCTTTGTTGGCAGTGGCGATTCTGCTATCAATCCTTTTGGGCATTTTTGCTGTTCGCACCCTTAGAGCCTCCGATCCATATGTTAAGAGTGTTCTATCGCTGACAGGAGACCCAATTCAAGGACACGCTATCTTTCAAATAAACTGCGCGGGTTGTCATGGGTTAGAAGCCGATGGGCGAGTGGGTCCGAGTTTGCAAGCCGTCTCCAAGCGAAAGTCACGTTATGGGTTGATTCACCAAGTAACCAGCGGTGACACGCCACCAATGCCAAAATTCAAGCCCAGCGTCAAAGAAATGGCGGATCTGTTGAATTATTTGGAGAGTCTTTAAGATTGGGGAATGGGGAATGGGGAATGGGGGCTGTTTAATAGACCTCTTGCAAAATTATTTGATGGTACAGAATGGTGCCACAGGGAAGTGCGTCGTCAGACTGTCCCGCACGCAGCATCACTGAAGATGTTTGTTCAAATACTTTGTCCATAATGAAAAACCTTTCAAGTGTTCCGTTCGCGCTCTCGTTGCGAACGGAAAGTTAGATAACGAGCGCGACTACGTATACATAGTCGCTCTTTATGGGCGAAAATGGGCGACGACTTTTATCCGCGTTCGGCGACGGCTTTGCTTGGAACCGTGTCGGTGCGAACCTTACCCGGTTCGGACGGCTTCCAACCTTTGGCGATCGCTTGACGTATACTGTATTCAACATCACACGGAAGAACGGGAACGATCGGTTCCCACGTCCAATTTTTTGGATGTCCTTGAGGCATCTTAACGATTAAAGTCGCGCCTGATTTATCAAAGTGTTCTACTGCAAATGTTAGCTTTCCCCATCCATTACATTGAGAATAAGTGATTTTTCTGCGGATACGCCACCGATAGCGATCGCCATCAACCACAATTAATCTTGAACCTTTTTTAGGAATAGCCATATATTGCTTAGTTTATTTTATACTAATTCTCTACTTATAAGAGTACATTAATTTACTACCCTAGTCCCTCTAACTAAACTGAGTCAGCATAAAATCGCGGATAACGACGCTCAAATCGGTGAGGGTTGGCGGTGTTATTTTGAGAATAAGTTTGTTTAGGAAACAACCACAATGCATCAACAGACAAGAATTCCTCCCCTAACCAACGATCGCTGGAGACAACCTCGTTTACGGGTAGACACTGATGAGGAAGGATTGCGCCATGCTAGTTGGATTGAATTATTTTTTGATTTAGTATTTGTGGTTGCGATCGCCGAACTGAGTCACACTTTAGAAACCCATCTTTCCTTAATTGGTTTCTTGCAGTTTGCGGCATTGTTTGTTCCGTGTTGGTGGGCATGGACACTCTTTACATTCTACGCGGATCGCTATGACACTGATGATGTGGTGCATCGGCTATTAATTTTAAGTGGAATGCTGGCAATCATCTTTCTGGCAGCGAATGTCCACAACGCATTTAATAATGGTGCAATCGGTTTTGCTTTGGCTTATGTAGCGATGCGATCGATTGTCCTGATGCTATATCTACGAACGGTGCAGTATGTTTCCATTGCACGAGCCAATCTTAACCTATATCTTGCCTCCTACATTCCTAGTACCATCCTCTGGTTAGCCTCGATTGCCTTTGGTGAACCAACTCGCTACATTCTTTGGGCGATCGCCATGACAATTGAGCTACTCACACCCATTATCGGATCGCGACTGTTAACGGGAACTCCAGTACATCCTTCGCATTTGCCAGAACGTTTTGGTTTGTTAACGCTGATTGTGCTTGGCGAAGAAATCGTCTCTGTCGCTTCTACCACTGCTGGAGGCAACTGGGATTTACTGCCGACAATCGCAGCTGTATTCGGCTTTGCGATCGCCGCTTGCTTGTGGTGGCTTTATTTCAATTTTCTGGAAACAGCAGTCATTATTCGCGGTATTCGTTCGGTTCACGTCTATAATTACGGACACCTGCCAATCATTATGGGACTTGCTTTAGTCGCAGTTGGCACTGAACATACAATCCATGAAGCCAGCCATCATGTGCTTTCATTTGGGGCACGTTGGGCACTGTGCGGAGGAGTTGCCCTTTATATGCTGTCGATTTCCGTTATTTGGGTGACTGCCTGTCGTCGCAACTTCTCTTGGCTGATGGTTGCTTCAGTGGCGATCGCTCTTACATTAGCCATATTCGGTGGATTGCTACCACCATTAGGATTACAGGGGCTTTTATTTGCGATGCTTGCTGGAAAAGTCAGCATTGAAATCCTGAAAACTAAGCCTACCGCAACCCGCGAAGATGAGATGATTAAAATCGAAACTAGGGATTAAAAGCAGATGGCTAATATCGTCAAACCACCCTGCGATGAAGGTGTTATACGCACTACATCCAGCCATGAGCCATGTGCTAGAGATGTGAGACCGTGGGTTTTGGCAGCGACGATTCTTGGCTCTAGCATGGCGATGATTGATGGCAGTGTGGTTAACGTCGCACTACCTGTGATGCAAGCTCGATTAAATGCAACCGCAACTCAGGTGCAGTGGGTGGTAGAGTCCTACGCGCTGTTTCTGGCGGCATTAATTTTAGTCGGTGGATCGCTCGGTGATAACTTCGGACGGCGACGCATTTTTGCAGCCGGAATCGCACTTTTCGCTTTCGCTTCGATTTGGTGTGGATTGTCGCCCAATATCAATCAGTTAATTTTAGCACGAGCCATACAGGGAATTGGAGGTGCGCTGTTAGTGCCTGGAAGTTTGGCTATCATAAGTGCTGCATTTAGTCAAGAACAACGAGGACAGGCGATCGGTACTTGGTCGGGTTTTACTGCGATTACATCTGCACTGGGTCCTGTGTTGGGTGGTTGGTTAGTCGAACAAGCATCTTGGCGTTGGATCTTTTTTCTGAATGTGCCTATAGCATTGCTGGTTTTGGGGATTGTATTTTTGCGCGTACCGGAAAGCCGTAATGAAGCCGCAACGAACAAGCTGGATTGGTGGGGTGCATTTTTGGTAACAGTCGGCTTAGGTAGTCTTGTCTATGGATTGCTGGAAGCCGGACATACAAGCTTGAGCGATCCAGTTGCGATTATTGGATTGGGTATGGGTATTGCAACGCTGATTGTGTTTGTGCTGGTGGAAAAAAATCAGCGTATGCCGATGATGCCGTTGAGTTTATTTCGTTCTGGGACTTTCAGTGGTGCAAACTTACTTACCCTGCTGTTGTATGCTGCATTAGGTGGAGTGTTATTCTTTTTTCCGTTTAATTTAATCCAGGTACAAGGTTACTCACCGACTGCCGCAGGTGGTGCTTTTTTACCACTGATTCTGTTGATGTTTCTGCTTTCACGTTGGTCAGGTGGATTAGTTAGCCGTTACGGGGCAAAACGACCGTTGATTATTGGTCCGAGTATTGCTGCTGTGGGATTTGCTTTGTTTGCTTTACCCAGTATTGGGGGTAGTTATTGGATAACATTCTTTCCGGCGATCGCTGTCTTGGGATTTGGCATGGCTATCAGCGTTGCACCACTAACTACTACAGTAATGGGAGCGGTGAAAGTGGAGCAAGCTGGAACTGCTTCGGGGATTAATAATGCAGTTGCCCGCACTGCCAGTTTACTTGCGATCGCTGTTTTTAGTTTAATCATTTCCTATGCCTTTAATTCTGCTCTTGATACTCGTTTAACGCAGCTACAAATACCACCATCAGTCCAACAACTACTGAACCCGCAACGAGTTAAACTAGCTGGAGCAGAAATTCCACCTGGATTAAGTGAAGCGGTTGCTTCAGTATTGAAAAGCGCGATCGCCCAATCATTTGTAAGTAGTTTTCGCTTGATTATGCTGATTGCATCTGGACTGGCAATCGTCAGTGCGATCGTGGCTGCGTTGATGATTAAGCCCCAAGACACCCTTAACTAAGATTTACTAATAGGCGATCGCCAGAAAAAATTAGTGTCTCTAATCTGTCAGCCTCTGCTTCTTCTGCTGCAATGTCAGCATCAACTTGATCGCGGTTAGCATGGTAATAAGCTAAAGCTGCATAAACCTGCGCTAAGGTCAAATGACTAATTTGCTCCGCAATTTCTTCTGCGCTGTAACCTTGTTTATACCATAAGGCTATGCGCCGGACTGTCACCCCTGTACCAGCAATAATTGGGCAACCGCCGTGTATTTCAGGATTATAATTAATTAGTGTGCCGATATCGGTAATAGTTGCCAAAACTTGTTCTCCCAAATTTTTTACATTATCTTTGATCTAAGCGGTTAGGAAGATATTCATTTATAATTACGAATTTACCATCTTTATACTCAGCACGAACTGCTTGAATTTCTGCCTGTGTTTCTGCATCGTCTTCATACAATGCTTCTTCGGCTTCAAAAATTTGTTGCTCAATTAGCTCTTGAAGTTGACCTTTTTTGAATTCAAAATTCAAAAAAGGTCAAAATTCACGCATTAAGAAAGAAAAATAATTTTTAATTAATTCATCCTTCGCGTCAAAGCCCCCACTGGAAATTTTAATTTCAGTGGTCTTCAATTAGTGGCGGGTTCAATCCTTATCTAATTGTCTATGCGTGAATTTTGAATTTTGAATTTTGAATTGGAGCGAAGCGACTTGACGTTTTTCTGTTAAATCAAGGGAAGATATTGCTGATGCTAAAGTTTATAAGGAGAGTTGTAGTTTAACAATTGGCATTTTTCTTTTATTGGGTGTGTTTTTTTCGCATGACACCATTATGCTGATTTTAACAGTTCTAGCAATCCTAAATTGTTTTTGAAAAAGTCTAAGTAGCAATGTAGGGTGCGTTGTCGCAAGCAACGCACCATTTGCATATTTAGTACGGTGCGTTACGGCGTTTTGCCTAACACACCCTACGACTTCATTCTTTGCTTTTTGGAGAATCGTTTTTCTCCTTTTTATCCTGCAAGCTGCGAAATTTAACCAGCACTGAAATATATTGTTGAGTCATCCAAATCAACGCCTCAAGGGATGAGTTACCTTGGTCAATTCGGCTTTTAGCTTGTAAACCAATCAAGAATAGTTGCATTGCCAGCAACAAAGCAATGGTTTTAGTGAGAATATTTTGACGCTTGCCTTGCATTTGTTTGTACCCCAAAGAGTTGATATAGCGGTTCTCGTTTACGTGAGGTACACCCGTAGGGGCACGGCACTGCCGTGCCCTTACACCTAGTGATATAATTTTGTACCGCATCTGAATCGGAACCGCTATAGATATAGGTTCTCTTTGGGGTTGTGTCCCTAAGCAAATACCCCAAGGTTGCTGAAAATGCCTTAGAATCTGGATTACATGAGTTTGGGGTGGTAGTTTAAATTTGGGGTAGCCCCAAACTTCTTACTCAATTTTTGAAAGGCAATGCCGCGACAAACTTACGGTCCTGAACCTAAAAAGCGAGTGAAGCGTCTGCTAGAGGCGTTGCTTTGTTTTGCTGATGGAGAATTTGAGGACGGTGGCTTTAAAATTGAGTACGACTGGAAAGAAGAAGACAGGGCTAACCCCAAGCTGACTGTTGAGACAACGCTGGTAGCTTTAGAGTTGCTGACGCAAAAAGATAAATATCCTGGCAAGTTAACTAAAGAGCAAATTCGAGAAGCGCTAAATTTGCTAAAGGATTTCTTGAACATTCTCGAAGATAACCGTATTCAAATCAAGGGTGTTGATGAATGGCACTTTACACTCAAGCTGTGGTCAAGGGATAGGGAAAAGAACTTAAAACGATTTGATGAAGCTTGGGAAAATAGCAGACCAAAGAAATCGAAAGAATTAGCAGCAAATTTCACCCAAGATGAGGGTGTTGCTACTGTACCCCAAAAACTTACTCTATTCCAAGCGCCACCTTTACCCACATACTTTGTAGAACGCCCAGAGTACAGCGATGATTTAAAGACTCGTCTTTTAAATGGTTCGTCCTCTGATAGTCGCACTTTAGTAATTACTGCGATTCACGGTTTGGGTTCTGTGGGCAAATCTACCTTAGCTGCGGCTTTAGCCCATGAAGTAGAGGTACAATCTCGTTTTTGTGATGGCATTCTTTGGGCAACATTAGGTCAAAAACCCGATGTGCTTTCTTTACTTAGTGGCTGGGTGCAAGCACTAGGAGACTATAGCTTTAAACCTACAAGTGAAGAAGCAACTTCCTCGCATTTGCGGACTCTGCTTTATGAGAAAGATGTGTTGCTAGTGGTAGATGATGCGTGGAATACTAAAGATGCACAAGCATTTAATGTTGGTGGGGTGCGTTGCCAAGTTTTGGTAACTACTCGTGAAGGTTCAATTGCCCATGTTTTGGGAGCTAGGCTTTATAATTTGGATGTGATGAAACCAGCCCAGGCGATGGAACTGCTCAAGAATAGACTAGGACGTGACATCATTGGTGTAGAGCGTCAGTCGGCGGAAAATTTAGCCGAGGCTGTTGGGTATCTGCCTTTGGCGCTGGAATTGGCAGCAGTTCAGGTTGCAAGTGGTACATCTTCTTGGACAGTGTTTTTACAAGATATTCAGAAAGAAATTGCCCGATTAAAATCATTTAACCTTGCTGGAGCTAGAGATGCTACTGATGAAGCCAGCTTAAAACGCCTCAGCCTGACTGCATCATTAAATTTGAGTATCAAGGTATTGCCACAAGAGGAAAGAGAAAATTTTACTTGGCTTGGGGTGTTACCTGAAGATGTCAGCATTACTCCCCAAATGGCAGCAACACTTTGGGATATGGATGATGAGCGCGATGCCTTTGATACATTGGAATATTTCAAGGATAAAGCGCTACTGTTGCCAGGAGTAGCTGTAAATAAAACACCCACCTATCGTTTACATGACTTATTCCACGATTTAGCGTGTAATTTGTTAACTGCTCCCTCTGTACCAAAGCGTCCAGAAGATTTGGCTGGGTTGGGTTTAAACCTTGCTGATGCTCACGCTGCTTTGTTGGAAAAGTATCGGCAGAAAACCCAGAATGGTTTATGGCATACCTTGCCTAATGATGGTTACATTCATCAGCGTTTAGTTTGGCACTTGGAGAAAGCAGGACAAGTAGAAGAGATTCACTTTTTATTGCAGAAGGAGTCGGCAACTGGCAATAATGGCTGGTATGAAGCGCGGGAGAAATTGGGACAAACTGGAGGTTACATCACAGATATTTCTCGTGCTTGGGAATTAGCAGAAGCGAATTGGAATGAATCAACTTTGCCGCAAGTGGTGAGTTTGCAGTGTCGCTATGGTTTAATTACGGCTTCTCTTAATAGTTTGGCAGCTAATGTACCAGTGGAATTGCTGGTAGCGTTGGTCAAAAACAATTTCTGGACTGCTGAACAAGGACTAGCTTATGCCCTGCAAAACCCAGAACCAAAGCAGAAAGTGAAAGCCCTTGCAGAGTTAGTCAACTATTTACCACCAAATTTAGAAAAACTAGCACTTTCAAAAGCACTCGCTGCTGCCAGGTCGATTCAGTCTGAGAGATATCGCGCCGATGCCTTGAGAGCTTTAGCAGAGAAACTGCCAGAGGTGTTGCCAGAAGCACTGGCTGCTGCCAGGTCGATTCAGGATGAGGATTCTCGCGCCGATGCCTTGAGAGCTTTAGCAGAGAAACTGCCACCAGAGTTGTTGCCAGAAGCACTGGCTGCTGCCAGGTCGATTCAGGATGAGGATTCTCGCGCCGATGCCTTGAGAGCTTTAGCAGAGAAACTGCCACCAGAGTTGTTGCCAGAAGCACTGGCTGCTGCCAGGTCGATTCAGGATGAGTTTTATCGCGCCCGTGCCTTGAGAGCTTTAGCAGAGAAACTGCCAGAGTTGT
>NZ_JBPAOH010000195.1:0-11821 GCF_050875635.1 Tolypothrix sp. VBCCA 56010 | reverse complement strand
AAATTTCGCTCGAAAAAAGTTAAGCACAGAGGTACTGGAACAATAACCAATCCTCCTGTGTTTGTTATTTCAAGCACTGCATAGCCTTAACTGAACCGTATTGGGATATAGACCATCCAAATGAGTCCAGGGCATCCAGCTTTCGCAAAAGAGCTTCGGCTATTCCTTTGTTTTTTTCTGATAAATAATTAATAAATTCGGAAAGAATGATAATAAAAAAAATTATCAGTCGAGAGTAGTCATAGAAAATTTTAAAAAGGCTCAACACCCCAACAACAAAAACCACTAGTTTACAAATTAGTGCTGCTGAATAACGCTCTTTTGCTAGTTCAAAGTAAGCCCTACAGATAGCACGTATATCATGTTGTTCATTCATATCATCAACCATAAATAGGAAAATCACTACCGAATATTTTCCGCCATTCAGCAATCGCTTCTCTATGACGGGAATATTTCTCGTAGTACAACGCAAAGTCAGCCACCTGTAACTGCTGAATCATAAAATCCCTGATCTTAATTTTTACATCACGGGTAACGTTTGCATCTAAGTTACCTCCCAAGTTCTTTGGGTCTGGACATGAAGTCATCAAATAAGTCGGACATTGTTCAAAGAAATATCTTATGGCATTTGGATAGTCGGTAATCTCAGCCCAAAGACTACTAAATACTTTAATAACTAATGTTTCAAAATAATAGGAGCCTAAACGAGGCTTATAATAAGCACGGTTATTCCAATATTTTAATAGTCTCATCAAACCGAGAAACTTACCATTATGCTTGGAGTTAACAGCAGTAATATTACGGGCATCAATGCGGGGGTCTGTTCTAATCCAATTTCCATATCCATCTGGAATTAAGTAGTAATTAATGACACCATTATTACCCATAGGCACAGCAGGAACAATATCAAAAACCCAGGGATAAGACTTCAGATTCAAGACAACAGCCTGCATATTCTTCTTCAGGTCAGCTTTTTGATAATTACTAATCGAAAAAAGATGAAGTTTAATCCTGTTTATTACCCTGGTCGAATTTACATAACCAGTTTCATCAACAAATTGTAATAAATGAGAAGATGGCTCTGAAATGCCAAGCCGACAAGAAGAACCAATTGTCAGTTGATATTCATAAGTTCCATAACCGTTCATAAGCACTAAAACATCAATATCATCCAAAGGTCTTACTTTAGTTTTTCTGGCGAAAGAACCAAAAGGTACAAAACTTCTATTGCCGTTATATAAACGGGGGAAATCGGTGTTGTTATAAGCTAACCTTGTAATTTGGTCAAATAAGTAATCCCGGCTAACTCTTGCTTTATCTGTCGTATCCGTTGGCAAATCAACCATATTTTGACGAAAATCATTAAATGCACTCCAAACGGTAAATGGCATACTATATTCAAATGTTGAGTAACAAAGAGCGAAACTACAAAAAATAAATCAAACTATTTGATTACACACCCAATTTTGGGAAAATAATTTCCGGAATGGTTACTAACCGGAAATTATTTACCGAAGAAGAGCGATCCTATTTTATAAGGTTTATTTCTGCCCTGAATCAGGACACCATTCAACAACCCCCTGACGTACCCAAAAATGACATCGGCACTCATTAAGCTGCCGGACAGATGGGTGAAGTGTTGGTCGTCCCAACCAATCTATGGTTACTCCCCAGCAAGGATGGCGTTTTTGGTTTAAGGACAACAAGATACTTTCACCGCATCCCCCAGGACAGTGGAAACACGCCCATTTTTGATATTTGGCATCGCCAACCACCAAAATCTGTCCTGGTTTTATATCTTCAGGGGCAGGATGTGTTGGCACTGTATGAGCAAATAAGTCTGGCTTGCGAATGTAGCGCAGCCAGACCAATAGCTGCCGAATACTACTGCGAAGAAACATCGGTTATTCCACCTGATTGAGAAACGGCACAACATCCCCTCTACCCCACCATTGGACTCCGACACTTCCGCAAACCGGACAGTTGGGATTCGGGGTTGCTGCGGGTTTGCGATCGCTCATCAGATGGAATTTGCGAACCCTGTGCGCTGTACTGCCATCCTCACCACGAAATCCCTGAAGGCGGTGGACAAATTCTTGCATCGCCATAATTGCTACCTCCGTTGTAAATAAAACAACGGCAGGGCTAGGATTTCCTTCTCCAATGACGTAGGCTTCTGCCTTGCGTCGTTCGTACTCAGCAGGATTAGTGCGCTTTAACGCTTCATCCCGTGCAATAACAGGGTTGATAACTTCCCTACATAACAAGCAAGCATGTCCGGGAGCAGGAGCAAGTACCGTGACGCGACCATCTAAAGCTTGAAAATTGGGTGTTTCTCCTTGAGAAACCTCAATAGCCAAACCCATATCAAACACAGGGGTTGCGTAGTAGTAGGCAAACCGATTGAGCATCAAACGCCCCGCATGGTCATCGGTGCAACAAAAAACCACATCACAAGATTTTAAGGCATCGCGGCACTCCGCTTCCCCTATCCATGCTTGATAGGTTTTCACCCGAACACCAAGTCCAAGTTCCACCAGTGACCTTGCAACAGCTTCAATTTTGGGAGTCATGGCATCAGCATCTGGTTGACGCGCACCATGTAACCGATTTAGATTCGTATCCTCAACAATATCTCTGTCGAAAAGCGCAATGTTGCGAATACCCATCTTTGGCAGCAGCATTGCGATCGCACTTCCTGTACCGCCGCAACCAATGACCCCAACGCGCAGCATTGATAAATCTTGATTGAGGGCTTCCCCAAAAGCTAAAGCCTGTCGCTGGAATGCTGGAGGAGAAACCCCCAGCCCCCGGTTTGGATAATGCAAACGGATTGAATCACCGACAACTCGAATCATCCGCAGGGGAATAACTTCTTGGGGACTAACCCACAGGCGACCAACCAAATTTCCATCTGGTGTCAGGATTACACTTAGAAGTTGCGTGTCTGAACCGTTGCGGTTTTGTGCTAGCTGAATCAGGTCTGGTTCGTTAGTATCATCCTGGGTAGAAAATTCGTCATTACCTTCTGGGTGGCTGTGAACAAGGGCTGCCGTCAGATTTTTTGCTTGTGCAGCTTGCAGTGCCCAAACAAAAGAATCCGTTTTCCAGGTAATATGTTCAGCGGAGGAAGAGATAATTTCATCCTCTGGCACTGATATTACTTCACAGGAAATAAATTTATGGTGCGGTTGCCCGTCCCAAGGGTCGGCATCGATAACCGCCCGTCCGCACAAGATATAGGCTGCCCGCTCTTTACCGTCTGCGGTTAATAGTAATTTCCGCAGGTAGTTTAAGTGTTGCCCTTGTATCGTCAAGCTTGCAGTAGTCAAGCAGCCACCTCCAAGGCATTTTCAATCCGTTTGAGCATCGTCCATATTCCGTCAACACCCGGTCGCCACTCGTTGTTATGCCTCGACCATCGCTGCCATTTATGACCATTAAATTGGTGTGGTTGGTCGGCTGCCTTTGGATATTTTGCACCCTGTACTAGCTTTACCCACGGTAAAAGATAAAACATATCAGGTGGTGCGTCTGGGTATCCACTCGGCAACAGAATTAAGATGTCTGCACGTTCGGTATCAAAACGACTAGGCGGTAGCTGAAACTCTCGCAGAATGATACCTTTTTGGCTGACATCTACCACCTCTTCAAAGCCCAAACCTCTGTTTTCAAGGTATTGGCGGTCGTTTAAGGGTAAAAAGCTCATTACTTAACCCTCTGTTGTAGTTTTTTTACCAGTGAAGAATCGCTCGACCCCTGGTGCTTGTAAATCGACAGATTCGTTATCAGCAATTGGGCGGTCTTCTGCACCATGTACTTCCAGCCACACTCCATAGGATTTAGGGTCAACACCTGCAAGTTCCTTCAGCTTTAACCCTGTGATAATTGGCGCTCCCCACTCAAATCGCCGACCGTCGATAACAAAACGGAAGGAGCGATCACTCTTGCAAGTAATGAATCGCTCGATACCAGGCGCTCTCAGGTCAACGGTTTCATCCGTGATTTCTTCTAACTGACCGTTATGTAGCACTTGGAAGATGAGGTACTCATCCACAGGTCTCTTGCTTGCTTCATCAAGCAGTTGCCCTCCCGTAATCACGGGGTCGTGTACTTTGTAACTTCGGTCGTCAATCCGCACTACGTAGCGTTGTGCCAGCGGCGGCTGGGTAGCCCCATGCTGCTTAACCCACGCTTCCAGTTCAATTTCCTCAACCACAATATTGTTCGTCATAATTTTGTTGCAAAAGTGACTTACAATTTCACACGTGAAATTTTCTCCATTATATTGCACACATGATTTAAAATTGCAAGAGTGAAATTGGAGATGAAATGGCAAAAGGACAGTTTGATGTTGAAGCTTTTTATGCAGCATTGGACAGCCAACGGCTGTCTAAGCGTATGACCTGGAAACAAGTTGCCGAAAAATCTGGTGTTAGTGCGTCCACCTTGACTCGGATCGCGCAAGGTAGACGACCAGATGTAGACAGTATGGCGGCTTTGTTAGCATGGTCGGGGCTAAAAGCAGACTCCTTCATCAGGTGCGAACAGGATACTCAAACCGAATCCGATCCACTCGCTAAAATTACGGCGTATCTGCGTGCAGACCCCCATCTAACGCCGGAAGCTGCATCTGCAATGGAAGCGGTCATCAAAGCTGCTTATGAAAAACTTCGCAAAGATAAACAAGATGACATTGCGCTGTGATTTAAAGAAGGAGGCAAATGCTTATGCCGGGTAAACCATGCAAGCCAGATAAGCCGAAATTCCGTCGTGGTTTTAAGACGGAGGCAAATGCTTATGCTAAGGAATTTCGAGCGGAGCTTGGTCTACAACCACACGCTCCGTTATGTCCTTGGCAGCTTGCCGAACATTTAGCAATTCCTGTCGTTCCACTTTCTGAATTTCAAAATACAATTTCTGAAGCGGTTCGCTATCTAACAATACAAGATACAAAAAGTTTTTCTGCGGTAACGGTGTTTGATGGTAGACGAAGACTCATTGTGAATAATGATGCTCACGACCCTCTACGTCAGGCTTCAGATGTTTCTCACGAGTTAAGTCATGGCATCCTTCAGCATCCTCCAACCGAACCCTTTAATGAGTACGGATGCCGGAATTTAAATCAAGAATATGAAGATGAAGCAAACTGGTTAGGTCCGGCACTTTTGATTTCAGAGGAAGCTGCACTTCATATCGTTAAAACTGGAATGACAATAGATGAAGCTATTGAACATTACTGCGTTAGTAAGCAAGTCATCAAGATGCGTATTAATGTTACTGGAGCGCAAAAACGAATTTTATATCGTCGTAAAGCTAGTTAATACTATTTTAGATTTTGGATTGCAAAATAGGTCGTGACACAACAGGCGCATTCAGGGACATATTGTCAAGTTTTATAATGCAAACAGAGCTATGTGTGATTTATACAACGCAAATATCAATATTAAAAGAGTATAACCTAAAACTTTTATTTAAAATTTAAGTAACTCCTAATCTTTTCTTGTTATGTCTATTTGCTATGTATGTGGATGCACAATTAACAACAGCAATACTTATAGAGAACATATAATACTCAACTCAATAGGTGGAAAACTCATCTCGCCCTCGATTATTTGTAAACCATGTGCGCCAAGCTTTGATGTGATAGATGCAGCGCTATCATATCAATTAAACTTTATTGGTTTAATGCTCAATATTGAAAGAGATAGAGGCAAGAATCCACATATTAAAGCAACAATAATTGAAACAGGTGAAGATATATTTTTAAGTTCTGGAGGAAAACCTGTTCAAGTTAAGCCAACGATTAGAGAAAATCCCAGTGATGGCAGCATACATATTACAGCAAGAGATAAAAAGCAAATGCGAGACACTCTCAAAGGTCTCAAACGAAAATATCCTTTTATTCAAAATATTGAAGGGTTGATAAATAATGCTAAAAAAACAGAGAATTACTTTGATAAACTTGTTCACCATAGCCTAAATATAGGTGGAGAAGAAGTATTCCGATCCATCTGCAAAATGGTAGTTAATTTTTATATGCATAATAGTGGGCATCGAGAACAGATATTACATCTTATTCCTTATATAAAAGATGGTAAACAGCAAGATGTTGTGTGGTACTACTATTCAGATGATGTTCTGGATTTAAATAAAGAACCTATAGAAATATTACATCGCCTTGTTGTGAAAGCAAATTCAATTGAAAAATTAATGTATGGTTATGTTGAATTATTTAGTACATTTAAGTTTTTGGTTTTGATGTCAGATGACTATACTGGAGAAGATTTTCATCAGTTTTATTACTTTGATGTGTTAAGTCGAACTACAGTAGAATCACCGATAAATCTTAACTTATCGAGAGAAGCAGTTTTAAAGGTTTTAGAGCTTAAGAAAAACAAATTAGATGAATTGAAAGATGCATTAAACAGGCTGATGGCATTGATAAAGAAAAAACAGACTTATGATTGTATAAGTAATATAGCCCAAAAAAGTATTGACACTTCTTTTCAAAGTCTTAGAGAAGGCTCAGTTCCTAGCGATGAAATAATAAGAGCATTGATTGACAATTTATCTGAGGGATTTGCTAAATTTCTGTACTCGCAGAGTCGATTTCATCAAGAATATCCCAAAAATAAAAATATAGAGTAGCTGTAATATCGTTTCCTGAAATGCGTAATACAAATTCTTTTTTAGAAACGCTATATATAGCGTCTCTACGTTTGGATTTGTTGCGCTATTAAAGTAATTTGGTATATAAGGTCGAGAGGTGCAGCAGTTATGGTCAAAGTGGGAAAGCCAGGGTTTATACATCTTCTTTTTGCCTAAGTATTGCTCAGAAATAAACCTGATCGAGCTTGAGTGGCAGCACCTGAAAAAAGATGAATTATCAGGGCAAATGTTTGATGATGAGTTAGACGCAAGCTTCATGCCGTCATTAACGGAATTCAAGCTAGAGGAAAGAAGGGGAACTACAGCACAGAACGTTTTAAATTTTACTCAAATCAAACTGGTTAAGATTCCGTTACACACTTACGATTTTTTCCACCGACTTACTTAACTTAAATGCAAATATTGACTGTGAACATCACTCTACTGACCATTTCTTTTAATGCAAATTTATCCAGTTGGTTATTTTTTTTTCGCTGCTGTTAATTAAGTCGTTACTTTTTTGCTAATAAATTCGATTTAGAAAAGTGTGCCATCACAGATCCATGCCAGATCCACGAACGAGCCATTGCAGATCCATTACAGTGACAATGTTGATCCAATAGAGATACATTTGTCTGACATACGTATTGTAAGTATAATTTTTATTTGCAACAACAAGTGACTATTGACAAATATTATGTCATGAGAGATCCAATACAAATCCATGAGAGATCCATCACATATTCATCCAGCAGTTGATTCGAGTAGCCCAAAAAAACCTTTGGTGAGTAGCAAGCTATGTTGCTGTCCGGACATTTTTTCTGGGGAGAAAAAACGCACCCCCAGGTGCGGCAACTTTCCTTGCCCTCCTTTCACGGTTCCCCTACCTCAGTAGGTCAACCACCGTGACAGAGGGAGATGATACAAAAACAATCAAAATTACTTTGGTAGCGATCGCACTTCTGGCTTTGTGCTGCAATGCTTCTCACTCTCCAGCCTTTGATGGGTCAAAGGCGCGGAAGTACTCTGGGGAAGCACTGAGAAATATTTCTGAACACAATACCGCATCGGGACGCAGCCGGATTTTCTTTGAGTTTGGGTTGTCCTTATCCCGTCCCGGAAGTTGCGTAACCTCTGTCTAAATGAAGTATTCCCAAATCAGCCGCCTCCTCTATAATTGTGCGATCGCGCTGACAACCAACGCTTTCGCGCTCGTGCTATGACAACAACAATGGCAGCTCACCCGACAACTCCCAACAACCCCCGGAGGGCGAACGAACTTCTGTGTCACGAGCGAAGCGAGGGATGCACTTCTGCACCCCTACGGGGCACAGAAGTGTAGTGAGTACACAAGCATACTTGTAAGTACCCATGCACTACTATTGGAGTAGAGCTACCAAGAGGCGCGGCGCGCTCTTTTGGCGGTCTTGAATATAAGTCTTGACGTACACTTCATCGACATTAATGATGCATTAGTCATGCGTAGGTAGAACACAGATTGCGTAAAAATGCGGTGAAAATCAAGGGCTAAAAGCCAATTGTCGCAGATATTTTCAGGTCAATTGCTATTGACGCTTTATATACGCTTTATACAGGCAGTAGTAAGAAGCAATAGTTGAGGCGTATACGTGCAGCAATAGAACTACCGACGCATTTGCAAAGCTGTATTCTCTTGAAATTTGCCGCAGGTAGAAAACAAATTTATACATGATGTTAACCGTAGAAAACCTCTAACTTTTGCGACCCTTCGTTACTGCCTGCCACGTAACATCTGCAATAATAAAAGGTTGTTCTCTTCACACAGCTAAGGCAATGAAAATCGACGGTCACGGGATAGCCTTGGTATTGCCAGCAAGGATTTTTGGTGTATGAGCAAAAAAAAATTGGAGACAAACGGTCCATCTCGTTCGCGTTCATTTAAGCGTAAGCTCGCGCATATTTGTTTAACTTTCTTTCGCTTGACCCATACTATAGAGAGTTCAGCAAAATCACTCTTAGCACCCTTGCTTGAATAAATTGGTCAGCCGTCTCACGAGTGATCCGCGAAAAAATACGAGTTATTTCAACACACGGCTGACCAATTTATTTTTGCACAACCCCTTAATGCTCGAAACTGTCGGGTTGGGACAGCGAACCAATTATCATCCTGAAAATTTATCCGGTGGACAGAAACAACTATGTAGCGATCGCACGAGCTTTAGTGAGTCGGGAGCAGTTAGTTTTAGCTGATCGGTAAGCATAAGTAACGAAGCCTAACCGGGTTTAAGAAAAGCGCGCTTATCTACTTTCGGAGTGCTCAAAGCACCCTTAAATTACGGGTCAAAACATACCGTGTGTGTGTGAGGGCGATATTACATTGACAATATAGGCATTTTTAGAAGTTGAAACCCTGATTTTATCGTTAAGTAGCTACTCAATGATATTCAGAAGTCAACCGTCCCCAAAAATACTGTCCAAATCCTGTGACGAAGCTTTACCTTGAACCATTGAAGTTGGTCGCTGAGGCTGTTCAACTTCATGGTTAGTATCGGACTCTGGAGTTGTCTTGCCGTTATAGGCAACTGTCTTGGCATTCACCGTCACGCACTCTTGGGGTGTAACCTGTGGTAGCACAAACTGCGGTTGCTCCACAGACATAGCCAAACGCATATTACTAACCCAAGTTGCTAGTTATAAATTCAGGCGATCGCCAAGAGCACTTTAAGCAATAAAATCCCCTCCAGAGAGAAAACTTAGGAGGGGAATATGCTTAATGAAACAATTTCCATCTATGCTATCATTGACGACCTATTGAAAGCGATTGGACACCATGAAGACAGTCGTCGTCACATGAGTGATGCAGAAATTATTACAACGGCAGTAATCGCGGCAATGTTCTTTAAGGGTAACCTTAGCAATGCTTGCAACTATATGAAAGACCATAACTTGATACCGGATATGTTAGAAAAATCGCGATTTAATCGACGATTACACGGAATCTCGATGTTAATTAACGATCTATTTCATCAGATTGGGATGATACTAAAAGAAACTAGTGATTGTACGGAATATCTTTTAGATTCATTTCCTGTACCAATCTGTGACAACATTCGGATTTTTAATGTTAAGTTAATCAAGTCGGAGGAATATAGAGGTTATATTGCGTCGAAAAAGCGCTATTTTTACGGTGTTCGGGTTCAGTTATTAACAACCAAAAGTGGTATTCCAGTAGAATTTGTGTTTATGCCTGGTAGTGCAAGCGATGTACGTGCGCTATTCTGCACTACCGTTAAATCTGCCGCCTGGTAGTGAAGTTTATAGTGATTCAGCATATACCGATTATACTGCCGAAGATGACCTCGAACAAACAAGTCAAATCTCGTTGAAAGTGATACGGAAAAAGAATTCCAAGCGCCAAGACTCGCCGTGGAATCAATACATTAAACAATCTACTCGGCATTACATTGAAACCGTTTTTAGTAGTATCACTTGCGTTTTCCCTAAATCGATTCATGCAGTTACATATGAAGGGTTTTTACTGAAAGTCCAAGCATTTATTTTTGCATTCAGTCTCCAAAAAGCGTTTCTCTAAAAAGTTAATTTTAATACTTTTAGCAGAGTTGACAATCTTATGTTGGGTTGACTCTAAGTTACGGTTGAGCGTAGTGCAACCGTAACTTATCATGTGCGATCGCCTAAATCGACGGTTACCAAGCACCCAGAATTTGATAACCCGCAACTTGGGTTACTACCATGCTTGTTCAAAGAATCCTGCGACTCCCAACAAGCGAAACGCAATTGCTCGCTCGTATAATTGCCACTTACAAACCGCGCATACGGCAACAAAGCTGCCACCAAAATATCTTGCTTCTGTAGGCAGTTCGTAAGCACGAATTAGATGCCGTCCTAACTTTACCTCTATTTCCTGCCTTGCCTCTGACTGCTTGCCTAACTCTTCTACTACCTTTGCCAATCGGTCATCACTGGCATCTTTTTCCCCTATCGACCACCCCGTACTTAACTCTAAAATCTGTCGATGTGCCTGCACCCAGGATTCCACAGCACACAACCGATGGTCTGACTGAGTGATTATATATGTCAATAACAATACACTCAATTGACCGTAACTCATGCCTTTGTGGTTTCCGTGTAGTGGACGAAGTTTTTGGTCAATACATTTGGCTATCTCCATTTGTTTGAGCCATTCCACTACCACGGGAATATCATCAATTCTCTCGGAATTAATTTTTACCTGCTCTCCTCCCACCATACGCACCCCCCTCTCCAGATCATGTCTTATAAACTACCGGAAAATGGTGCTGCTATTGCCGATCGCCCTATTCCTCTCCCCTCAAGCCATTAATTCCTCTTTGACTCTAAAAATCAGCGAACGTACAGTAAGGAGTGAGAGAGAAGCCTATTGAACCTAGACAAGCTATAACCTCAAGTAGAGGACACATGTTGCTCAAGAATTAGGAAACCTGCGCCTCAACTCCAAAGCAGGTTGGATGACAGTCCTGCAACATGCAACCAGCATCAACATGATGCAGTTTGTTCCCCATCGATACCTGCTAAGAAGTATGTAGCTGGATGACAGCGCTAGGAGCTATCTAGGGTTCCTCAAAACTGCATAAGTTGCTTTTACTTGCACCTATATAAATAATTGGGTAGAACTAAAATTAAAAAAATAATTATCTACCTAAAGATAGATTTTTTGGATTTTTGACTTTCTTTCGAGAGATTTTAATAATCAGTTATGCCATAATTCTTTTCATTGCTCCATGAAATTCATGTGTGTCATGCCAAGAAAAGTATTAACAGAGCCAATCAAAAGACTGACAGTAGAGTTACCAGAAAGTGAATATAACTTATTAGAGAGTTATTGTTTAGAGAAACAAGAGTCTAAACGTCAAGTCATACGTTCTTTAATTCGTATTTTAAGTTCTATTGATGACAAGAAGAATTTCGTCATCAGCAGAACAGATAATTAGTCTGTTGAAAGCTGGTGGTGTTCAAGTTTTTACACAATGGCTCAATCATAGCGAATTGAGTAGTTGCAGTAAGTTCATGACAGAATCTTGCTTGCTTATACCATTTCTGCATGAAGCTGCGCTAAATTAAGAACAAGGGTGCGTTTGGTTTAAATGTGATGGGTTTAAGATTGCAAGTCGAGATTAAAGAAAGCCTTGAA
>NZ_JBPAOH010000194.1:0-11853 GCF_050875635.1 Tolypothrix sp. VBCCA 56010 | reverse complement strand
GCTGCGCGTAATATTCAAATGGTTGGGGCATCGACCATTAGGTTAGGCGATGTAAGTCGGGCTTTGCCTGCGATTGTTGTTTGAGCCTAGAATCCCCGCAATTCAATTGCGGGGAGTATGTCAATATGGTGAGCCATTCACGGTGCAGGGAACAGTTTCGGTGCAGTTTTGATAACTTGTAAACTGATAAGTGAGATGTTACGAGGGTGGAGGGCAATCTACAATCATGCTTTTTTTCAGAACACTTTTAGGCGATGTCTCTTGACTAATCAACCAAACATTAACATGGCGATGTCTGACGACAAGCCGCTCCGCGTCTACGCCCAAATCATTCGTAACTTTTAGCGTTGCCCTCTAGGATACCCTGTTGAAGCTACTCCTGAAGTACAATGACCACTAGAAAAGCTTCTTACTCTCATCCGGAAATGGTGTCTATGGTTTTGCATCAACCTGCTCGTTCTGTACCCGTTCCGGCTTTAGCCAGTGGCGATCGCCTCACTCGTGCTGAGTTTGAGCGTCGCTACGCAGCAACTCCAGAAAAATTTAAAGCCGAACTCATTGAAGGAGTAGTTTACGTAGCATCCCCTGTGAGAGCCTTTCATGGTGTTCCCCATGCTGCATTAGTAACCTGGTTGGGAGTGTATCGGACAGCAACTCCCGGTGTAAGTGCGGCTGACAACACAACTACACGGCTGGATTTAGATAATGAACCCCAACCGGATGCCTTGCTGCGAATTGAAACTGGCGGCACTTCTACCCTAACTGAAGACGGCTACATCGAAGGCACACCCGAACTAATTGCTGAAATTGCTACTAGCAGTGCTGCGATTGATCTGGGTGCTAAAAAAAATGCTTATCGCCGTAACGGGGTACAGGAGTATCTGGTGTGGCAAACCTTTGAAAATCGGTTCAGTTGGTTTCGCTTGCAGTCTGAGGAATTTGCGATCGTCGAGCCGGATACTGAAGGCATCATTCGCAGTAGCGCTTTTCCAGGGCTGTGGCTGGCAGTGACGGCTCTGTTAGAAGGCAGAATGATTGATGTGTTGAATACTCTGCAAACAGGTTTGGCTTCACCTGAGCATCAAGCCTTTGTGCAGAAACTTGCCCAGCATCGTTGATGTGGGTTTATTGGTAAAAATATTTCAACTAGCAATGAGCTTTACCGATAACGCGACCAAAGCCCCTGTAGGCGTTACTCTCTAAAATTGCCATAGGCGATCGCTTCTCGTTACTTCAACTGTTGGACTTCTGCTACAGTTAAACCCGTTGTCTGGGCGATTGTTTCTGCATCTAACAAATCTAATAGCGATCGCGCTATCTCCAGTGCTTTGAGTTTTTCTCCTTCAAGTCGTCCTTCCTGTCTTCCTTGGCAAAGGGCGGCACTTAAGATGAGCAATCGCTTATTCTAGTTATCTTGCAGACAATGGCGATGCCTGCGGCGGGCTGCGCCTACGCACTCTTAATTTTGGACTGCTTCTAACCAAACCGACACATCAGCTAAACTGGTAAAATCTAACAGTGCTACTCTTCGAGAAGCCGCGCAAGGCGCGTCTACGCTCAAATCTTCTAGAACTGTTAAAGGTAAATCTAAGATGAGCGATCGCCTTTCTTTAGAGTAATTTGCTCTAAGTTAAGTTATGCAAGCAGCAGCGTCAGCGATCGCATCTGTGAGAAACCTGAATTAGGGTAAATGAATAACAGCCCTAACTCCTATTGGTGTATTAAGGGTTTATCCAGACAGGTGCAAGATGTGAGGAGGGGGAAAGTATTAAATTTGGAACTTTCCCTGTCCTCCAAGTCGTCCAAGTCGTCCAAGTCGTCCAAGTCTCCCAAGTCGTCCAAGTCTCTCCATTGTCTTCTTGTACACAAAAATACAGTAAAAATACGCTCCTATATTCTGAGTCTGGGGGCGCAAAAATATTAACATGTATTTCATATAAGCTCGTTTATCGCCCATCTAAATGTGATACGATCGCTCGCTATCCTCTATGCAAGCTTTGGCTGAATTTCTTCATCTACCATCAATAGAATCGGTAATTGATTTTTCTTTTTTGACTGTTGCACCTGCAACATCTGTAATCGAAGCGATCGCGCTTTTGAGTCAAAAACAAGCTAGTGCTGTCTTGGTAATCGAAGAACACACTCTTGGCTGGTTTACACCCCAAGATGTTCTGCGGCTAATTTCTCATGAAGTTAACTTGAAAACTACTCAGATTTCTCAAGTCATGAATCATTCAGTAATTACGCTGAAAAAATCTGATTTTCACGATATCGCTACAGCTTTGTCATTATTGCGCCAACATCAGTTAAGTTTAATTCCAATTGTTGATGAGCAAAATGAATTATTAGGTATAGTCACATTTCAAAGCATTTGTCAAGCGCTAGAAACGAAAGTAAAACGAGATTTTCTAGAGTCGGCATCGTTAGTAGAGACGAACGAGGATGTATTTCGGCAACTTGTAGAAAACATTTGCGAAGTTTTCTTTGTACGCGACTTGAAAGAGAACAAGATAGTTTATGTTAGTCCGGCTTATGAAAAAATTTGGGGACGCAAGTGCTCAAGCGTGTATGAAAATGCGCTCGACTTTACCGAAGCGATTCATCCGGAAGATCGCGATCGCATAATCGCCGACATCACCGCCCAAACATCCGGCAAGCCTTACGAACAAGAATACAGGATTTTGCGTCCTGATGGCGAAGTGCGCTGGATTTGGTCGCGAACTTTTCCCCTCAAAAATGAATTGGGAGAAGTTTACCGCATTACTGGGATTGCTCAAGACATTACTTTGGCAAAACAAGCGACTGAGTTGTTGCGAGAAAGTGAACAACGCTTTCACACAATGGCAGATTCCGCACCAGTGCTTATCTGGATGGCAGACAAAGACGGGCTGTGTACCTTTTGCAACCAGGCTTTATTAGAATTGACTGGACGAACCCAAGAACAAGAATTAGGCAACGGTTGGACAGATAACATTCATCCCGAAGATAAACGCTGTATAGATAATTACTTTTCAGCTTTTAATGCTCGTGAGTGCTTCCAGATGGAATATCGCCTTCGGCGTGCAGATGGAGAGTATCGTTGGTTACTCGATAAAGCGATCCCCAGATTTACACCTGATGGTAACTTTGCTGGTTACATCGGTTGCTGCATAGATATTACCGAACTCAAGCAAACGAACGAAGAGTTAGAAACACGCATAGCAGAACGCACTAAAATTGTCAAACAAATGAATCGGCAACTAGTGCTAGAAATGGCAGATCGCCAGCATTTTGAAGACGAATTGCGGCGATCGCAGCAAATGTTGCAACTAGTGCTAAACAATATCCCCCAACGTGTTTTCTGGAAAGATAGAAATTCCGTTTACTTGGGTTGTAACCAAAATTTTGCTAATAGTGTCGGTTTTGACAATTCAGAAGATATTGTAGGTAAAACTGACTACGATTTGCTTTGCAATCAACAAGAAGCGAGCTTTTATCGAGAGTGTGATGCCAGGGTAATGCAGACAAATACCCCTGAATACAAAATTGTCGCACCCCACATTCAAAGAGATGGTAAACAAACTTGGTTGGAGACAAATAAAGTCCCGCTTCATAACACCGAAGGTAAGGTGGTGGGTATCCTTGGCACCTTTGAAGATATTACAGTCAAAAGACAGGCAGAATCAGCATTGCGCGAAACTCAAGAGCGACTGCAAGCGATTTTAGATAATTCTCCAGCAATTATTTACGTAGTAGATATCGAAAATAGATATCTGTTGATCAACCGTCAGTTTCAAAAGCTGTTCAATATGGCTCAACAGCAAATTGTAGGTAAAAGCATATACGATATTTGGTCTAAAGATATTGGCGATGGGTTTGCGGTGAATAACCGCCAAGTACTCTTAAATAATATTTCCGTAGAAGTGGAAGAAGTTGTTCCCCAAGCGGATGGGTTGCACACTTACTTATCAGTTAAGTTTCCTTTACTTGATTCTAAAGGTGTTGCTTATGGTGTATGTGGAATTTCTACAGACATTACACAACGCAAACGCATCGAGTTAGAATTGCGCCAAAGTGAAGAACGCTTTCGCACTTTAGTTGAAGGTGTCAGAGACTACGCAATTTTTATGCTCTCACCACAAGGACAAATTGCTAGCTGGAACTTTGGTGCCCAAAGCATTACCGGATATCAAGAAGCAGAAATTATCGGGCAGCATTTTTCTTGCTTTCAAAAGCTTGAAGAAAGTGGCGATATAAATGAAGAATTAGAGATAGCAGCAGCGACAGGTCGATTTGAATGTGAAGGCGATCGCATCCGCAAAGATGGTTCGCACTTCTGGGCAAATATTGTAATTACGGCATTACGAGATGAAACCGGGTTACGTGGCTTTTGCAAATTTATCCACGATATCACTGAGCGAAAACAAGCAGAAGAAACTTTGCTACGTTTGCGAAAAGCAATCGAAAGTAGCAGCGATGCGATTGGGATAAGTGACATTGACGGACAAGGAGTTTATGTCAATCCAGCGTTTATCGAATTGTTTGCTTACACAGCAGAAGAGTTAAATGCCGCTGGCGGACCACCAGCTATTTACACAAAGAAGTCGGAATTTGAGAGAATATTTGAGACTGTGCTGCGTGGGGAGTCGTGGCGTGGTGAAGTAATTCTGCAAACCCGCATTGGTCGCATTGTGCAAATTGATTTACGTGCCGATGCGATTAAAGATGCAGCGGGGAAAATTATCGGCACTGTTGGTATCCACACCGATATTACTGAGCGCAAGCGAGTAGAGCAAACTTTAAAACTACGCGATCGCGCGATCGCTACCTGCAACAATGGCATTATTATTTGTGATGTCAAATTGCCAGATTCGCCGCTTATCTATGTTAATGCTGCCTTTGAGCGAACGACCGGCTACACAGCAGTAGAAGTCATCGGACGCAATTGTCGTTTTCTCCAAGCTAGTGATACTCAACAACCAGAAATCAAGCAACTTCGTGCAGCTATACGACAAGAAGAAGAATGCACGGTGATTATACGCAACTATCGTAAAGATGGTACTTTGTTTTGGAATAAATTAAATATTTCTCCGGTTTTTGATGTCGATGGTGTCTGCACCCACTATATCGGTATTCAAACCGATGTTAGCGAGCAGCAAGCTGCGCTACGCGAACGCAAGTTAGCAGAAACAATTCTACTGGTATTGCAACAAAGGCTGCAATATTTACTTGACTCTAGTCCTGGCGTGATTTATACCTGCAAAACTTCCGGAAATTACCGCACCACCTTCGTCAGCGAAAATATCGTCGCCATGCTGGGGTATGAAGCACAAGAATTTCTCTCTTCTTCTAGCTTCTGGGCTAGCCACATTCACCCAGAAGACGCACCGCAGGTATTTGCTCAGATGTCAAGGATATTTGAGCAAGAACAGTACAACTATGAATATCGCTTTTTGCATCAAGATGGGGTTTATCGGTGGATATACGACCAAGCGAAACTAGTGCGCGATCGAGCTGGCAATCCACTGGAAATTGTCGGTTACTGGGCAGATATCACCGAACGCAAGCAATTAGAAGAGGAAATCAGAAGTGCGTTAGAAAAAGAAAAAGAACTTAACGAACTTAAATCCCGCTTTATTTCCATGACTTCCCATGAATTCCGCACCCCCTTGAGTACTATTCTTTCTTCTTGCGAGTTACTCGAACACTACCGACACAAATGGACGCAAGAAAAACAACTCAATCATTTGCATCGCATTCAAAACGCTGTCAAGCGGATGACTGAAATGTTTAATGATGTTTTGTTTATTAGTAAGGAAGAAGCGGGAAAACTAGACTGTAGAACACAAACCTTGGATTTGGTTCAATACTGCCGTCATTTGGTGGAAGAAGTGCAACAGAATCTCAGCTGTCACGAATCGGCACAACCCAGCCCGCGTATTGCTTTTAGCAGTCAATATCAATTCATGCCATGTTGCATGGATGAAAACTTGCTGGAACACATTCTGAGTAACTTACTCTCAAATGCGATTAAGTATTCAAATATTGATTCCACCGTCAAGTTTACTTTAACTAAAGAGGATGGACGAGCAATATTTGTGATTCAAGACCAAGGTATTGGTATTCCTCAAGAAGACCTACTTCACCTGTATGAATCTTTCCACCGTGCCACTAATGTTGGCAACCGCCAAGGAACCGGTTTAGGATTGGCGATTGTGAAAAAGTGTGTAGATATACACCAAGGGGAAATTTTTGTCAAGAGTGAACTAGGCGCTGGGACAACTTTTACTGTGATTCTACCTTTAAATAAAGCGGACTAGAGACTGGGGACTGGGGACGCTTGGACTGGGGACTCTTTACTGGGGAAAAATTCTATTTACAATAAGTTTTAACCAAAATTTTCAAGCGTCCCCACCTCACCAATCCTTAATCCCCAGTCCGTAATAAATTAGATACAACTGGAGATAAATCATGACTAAGATTTTAGTAATTGAAGATGAAAAAGCTGTTCGCGAAAACCTTTTGGAATTGCTGGAAGCTGAAGATTTTCAGACTGTTGCCGCTGCCAACGGACGAATTGGATTAGAGTTAGTAACCAGTGAAAATCCGGATTTAATTTTGTGCGACATGATGATGCCGGAAATAGACGGTTATGGCGTGTTAGCTTTCATTAGACAAGACCCGGTAACGGCAACAATTCCCTTTATTTTCCTCACAGCAAAGTCTAGCAGGTCTGACTTTCGTCATGGCATGAATTTGGGTGCTGATGACTATTTAACGAAACCATTTACTCGCGCTGAATTATTAAGTGCGATCGAGGGTCGTTTAAATAAGCAAGCTATTTGGAAAAAGTATTTACCTGTTCAAACAGAAGTTGAGGAATTTCAGAGCGAAATTAACATCATTGAAGATATTTTACGCCATGCTTTAAATGACGGAGAACTTCAGCAATTTTCTGTTCATTATCAACCAATAGTTGATATTAATTCGGGAAAAATTCTTGGTGCTGAAAGTTTGTTACGTTGGCAAAGTCCCCAATTGGGATTAGTATCACCCTCAGAATTGATTCCTTTAGCAGAATCTACTGGTTTAATTATTCCTATTGGCGAATGGGTTTTGCAAAAAGTCTGTAAACAAATTAAAATTTGGCGCGATGCTGGCTTTACTTCGTTACCTATCACTGTGAATTTATCATCACGTCAATTTACTCAAATAGATTTTAACCAAAAAGTTTTGGGATTTTTAAATGCAAACAATTTACCACCAAGTTGCTTAGAACTAGAACTAACCGAAAGCATGATAATGCAAGATGTGAATAGTGCGATCGCCACTATGAATGAATTGCAATCTTTCGGAGTCAAAATTGCTATTGACGATTTCGGTACAGGTTACTCTTCTTTGATGTATCTGAAAAAATTACCGATTCATACCTTGAAAATCGACCGTTACTTTATCCAAAATATTGGTTACGATCCCCAAAAATCAGCAATAACAAAAGCATTAATTCAAATGGGACACAATTTAAATCTAAACGTAGTTGCTGAAGGTGTGGAAACCGAAGCCGAACTAGCTTATCTTAGGCAACATAAGTGTGATGCTATGCAAGGTTTTCTCTTCAGTCGTCCTTTACCCGTATCCGAATTTGAAAAATTGTTGTTTGCTGACAAACATCGATTTAAACAACAATGAATAGGGCAATGGGCAATGGGCAATGGGCAATGGGAATAAAAAGAAGTTTCCTTTCTTTCCATGCCCGATGCCCCATGCCCGATGCCCCATGCCCGATGCCCAATGCCCCATGCCCCATGCCCCATGCCCCATGCCCAATGCCCAATACCCCATGCCCAATGCCCAATAAATCCGCTTTTAGGTAGGCGACAGTTTTCAAGTCATAAATCTACACTTAAATAGGTATGAATAATGATTTAAATTGCCGTTATGAAAGCCTCTGCGCGTTGGGTACTGCTAGCTTTACTGCTGTCCGCAACAGCTTGCGATCAAACTCGCGCCGATGAAGATACTCGCACAAAGCCAGTTTCTGCACCTTCACCTCAATTAGCGCAGAATTCTTCGCAGTCGCCAAATATTGTCCGCACTGAACCACTTTCACCTACACCCATCCGCATCAACGTCAAAAATTTACCGCAACCCTTCGCGACTGAAAGCGCTTCCAAGTCGCCTAATGTTGTGTCAATTCCGCAAAACCCGGTGTTGCGCGTACCCCCTGGCTTTAAAGTTAACGTTTTTGCGGAAAATTTAGATGCACCGCGCTGGTTGGCTTTAACTCCTAGCGGTGATGTGCTGGTGACAGAAACTCCGCAAAATCGGATTCGCTTGTTACGTGACACCAACGGTGATGGTGTGGCTGATCAGCAAAAAACGTTTGCTAGTGCAGCAAATGGACTCAATCGACCTTTTGGTATGGCTTTTGCGGGTAATTCCTTCTTTCTGGGCAATACTGATGCTGTTTTACGGTTTCCCTACACTCAAGGACAACAGCAAATCTCTGGTGCTGGTGAGAAAATCGCCGATCTTCCGGCTCAAGGTTACAACAATCACTGGACGCGCAATGTGGTTGTTTCACCTGATGGCAATAAATTATACGTTTCCGTTGGCTCAGGAACTAATGTAGATGAAGAACCGTTACCACGCGCTTCGGTGCAGGTGATGAATTTAGATGGTTCTGGGCAACAAACTTTTGCTTCTGGCTTGCGTAACCCAGTCGGTCTGGACTTTCACCCGGTAACAAAACAACTTTACGCGGCTGTAAACGAGCGAGATGGTATCGGTGATGATTTAGTACCAGACTATTTGACACGCATCCAGCAAGGGGAATTTTACGGTTGGCCCTATGCATACTTTTTACCAAGCAATCTCGATCCGCGTCAAACAAACAGTGGCAAAAGTAAACGCCCAGATTTGGTAGCGCGTACCCGCACCCCGGATGTGTTGTTTCAAGCACATTCAGCAGCATTGGGTTTGCAGTTTTATGATGGTAAGACGTTTCCAGAAAAATACCGCAACGGCGCTTTTGTGGCTTTTCGTGGTTCTTGGAATCGCGATCGCGGTACTGGTTACAAAGTTGTGTTTGTCCCCTTTGATAATCAAGGGCGATCGCTTGGCTATTATGAAGACTTTCTCACCGGATTTCTCTTAAACCCGACTGAACCTACTACTTGGGGGCGTCCTGTTGGCTTACTCGTCTTACCCGATGGTAGTTTATTGCTGACCGAAGAAGCGAATAATCGCATTTATCGGATTCAATATACGGGGAATCGGTAATGGGTAATGGGGAAAATTCCAACTCCCCACTCCCCACTCCCTACTCCCTAAAAGGAAATTGGGGAATAATAAAAAATACTGATACTTATCTTGTTGAGAGGTTTAATTATGACTCAAAATGAAACTACTTCCCAGTCAAATCTTGATGAATCTTCACACTCAGGTACACGTTACTGGGGTCATGTCGAGGTTATAGAAGAAGGAGAAACTTACAGAATTAGTCGGGTTGAAATCAAGCCCAGGCACAGCATTAAACCACAAATTCATTATCACCGTAATGAACATTGGGTTGTTGTCTCCGGTGTAGCAAAGGTGACTTGTGGTCATGAGGAAATATTACTCAATCGCAACGAGTCAACTTATGTGCCTTCGGCAACATTGCATCAGGTAGAAAATCCGGGACATATTCCCCTAATTATTCTGGAAATTCAAAATGGTGAATATTTGGGTGAAGATGATACGGAACGTCCTTACGAGCTAAATTTAGTTAAGTCTGTAACTGAATAGGGCATGGGGCAATGGGCATGGGGCATGGGGCATGGGGCATAGTCCTTTTGTGAAATACGTCTAGCTTCTTTTTATTCCCATTGCCCATTAAACAATTACCCATTGCCCAAATCAAAACCATCCTTCTTGTTCCAGGGTTTCAATTAACTGCAAGCCACGGGGATCGCCGACACCTAAAAGCGAGGCTTTGGAGTCTTCTCGCACTCCTAAATCTGTATCTTCGGCAAAAGCCTGAATTAAGGCATCGATCGCTGTGGCATAAACGACGTTAGAAGGTAATTCGCGGCACAACTGCCCGATCGCCCAAGCGCTGTTACTTCGCACTGCGGGTATGGGATCTTGTACTAAAGCCTCAATTAGTGGTGGTATCGCCCCGACAACTGCCTCATAACTGACTTCTGCCATCTGCGCTAAGGCACTAGCTGCCCATAATCGGACTGCGGAAATATCGGTTCTCAAGGCATCTGCTAAAGGTGCTAAAGAACGGCGATCGCGGCAGTTTCCTAAAGCCCAAACTACTCCTTTACGCACATAGCCATTCCAATCGCGGTTTAGTTGGGCAATTAAAGGTTCAACGGCATCTCGATTGGGATTGCGTCCAATACCATAAGCGGCACTCACCCGCACTAATGGGCAGGTATCAGTTAACAAGCGAATCAGATGCGGGGTAGCCCTGGCGTCTTCAATGTCACAAAAAGCTCTTGCCGCTAGCATCCGTTGCTGCGGTTGGGGGTTTTCCAGGAGGGCTAGCATCAAATTAGGATCGGGCTTCGCCACAACTGATTCGGCAGTTATCGGCTCTATCCGATCTAGAGGGCTTTCTAGCTCCACCTCGGCATCAAGTAGGCTTAAGTCGTCTTCGTCATACATATTTCATTTCATTTGCAGCCTTGATCGGGATCGACAAACAACCCCCAATGCTAATAAATTAAAGCCTGATATGTATCCGTTAAATTATACATTCTTCTTTGACACTCTCCGCCCTTTCGGGTCGGAGATTCTTGGTTCATCCAGCAAGCCGTAAACCTTCATGTCCCACAAACAAATCGCCGACTTGTTCGCTGGCAATACCTAACCAAACATCCGTAGCACACTACGCAATATCGAGTCAGTTCATGAAAGACCTAGAGGGCATCTGTCCACGCCAGTCGCTTCAAGTCGGGAAACCCGCCCAACGCGCTGGCTCCCAAGCTTTCAGGTACTTTATCAAGAGTGCCTTAAAAAGCCGTTTCTCCCTTTTCCCCACGTTCCCGTGTGCCCCACGGTACGCTGTTTCTCAAATTTTGTCTTTTCTAGGATTATCGGTTTGTGTTAGAAACCTAGGTTTTTTAAGAGGACTTGCCTTACCCTCTGAGCATTACTACTTTCTAGTCAGTCGTGTGGGGACACCCCAGATTTGTATTGTCACGTACTAGCGGTTTTTCAGCCTGTGCTATCTTATTAGTATAGCTAATTGTTCTAAAGATGGCAACAGGTAAAGGTAAAAAACGAGTAAGAAATATTCCGGTACTGTATGACGAACCTAAAAAAATGAGGGGTGTATATTTAACAGATACCGCATGGCATACAGTGCAAGAATTAGCAACAAAAAAGAAAGTTAGTGCCAGTGAGTACCTAGAAGAGTTGATTAGGAAACATTGCGTCAAGTAACGGCGTAAACGCCTTCACCCGTTTTCATCAATGCGCCTAAAGTACGGATGTATCCTCGCATTGCGGACACATCCGAGCATAGTTTTCAACGGGTATCCTTATAACCTGCGTTAAATTTTCTTAGAATCTAGAGATTTTACCATCCATAGAGACTGGGTTTGATAACCTAATTGATTGTAAAGATTTAATGCGGGTTGATTTGACTTAAAGACTTGCAAACCAATTTGGCGATCGCCTCTAGTGAACGCCCAATTTTCTACATATTGCATCAAAGCTGTACCAATACCGCGTCGCCGATGTTCGCTCACAACATACAGCAGAAAGATGTGAGCATGGCGATCGCCTCTGACTTGATCTATCGAATTTCCCACCCAGAGACAAGCCACGGGGGAAGAGGAGGGGGGGCTTTGGGGTCCCCACGAAGTGGGGTTGGGG
>NZ_JBPAOH010000193.1:0-11918 GCF_050875635.1 Tolypothrix sp. VBCCA 56010 | reverse complement strand
GTTCCCGCACCCACTTCGTCTAGTAAGACTAGGGAGTGGGGAGGTGGGGAGGTAGGGGGGGGGGGGGATGGGGGGATGGGGGGATGGGGAGAGGGGGAGAAAGAAGAATTATTCTCCTTGTCTCCTTGTCCCCTTGTCTCCATGTCCTCCTTGTCCCCCTTGTCCTCCTTGTCTCCCTGTCCCCCTGTCCCCCTGTCCCCCTGTCCCCCTGTCCCCCTGTCCCCCTCTCCCAAAGCTTCTAAAATCCGACTTATCCGGCGGATGTGACCGGAAAATGTGGATAAACTTTGCTGTAGCGATTGTTCATCGCCAATATCTGCTAGTACCTTCTCAAACCAAGGTATTTCTACAGGTTCGCGGGCGGGGACAAATAAACCCACCTTCGCCATCAATGCTGCTAAACCGAGGGTTTTCAAGCTGACAGTTTTACCGCCGGTGTTTGGTCCTGTAATCGTCACCACGCGAATTTGTGGTTGAATCAGTAAATCCACGGGAATTACTGCTGAACCTTGTTCGTGTTCATGCTGCCAGACTAAAAGCGGATGACGTAACTGCCGCAAGGTAATAGTTTCATTTTCCTCGCGCTGGATGAATCGGGGGGGATTTGCTCCTAACCAGAAACTATAACGCGCTCTAGCACTTGCTAAATCCAAAGTTGTGACAATTGCGAGCAATCTTTCCAAATCTGGCTTGACTGCTGCCACTTGCTCTGTTAAAATGCGGCGAATCGCTTCTTCTTCAGCTTGTTCTTTTTTAGTTGTTTGTCGCAGTTGATTGCCCCAAGGGACAATCGAATGAGGTTCTATATATAGCGTTGCGCCGCTGGTAGAGGTATCGTGGACAATGCCGGGAATCGCGTCTTTTTGGGGCGCTTTCACGGGTATGACATAGCGATCGCCTCTTTGGGTAATTATTTGTTCTTGAACTGCACCATATTTAACTTGTAATATATTTTGCAGTT
The DNA here is from genome assembly GCF_050875635.1 of Tolypothrix sp. VBCCA 56010. Taxonomy (NCBI): domain Bacteria; kingdom Bacillati; phylum Cyanobacteriota; class Cyanophyceae; order Nostocales; family Tolypothrichaceae; genus Tolypothrix; species Tolypothrix sp. VBCCA 56010. Next base: position 10,957 of record NZ_JBPAOH010000193.1, on the reverse strand, counting down.
TTTGAGTGATTTGACTGCGTAATTTCCGCAAATCATTGCGAATGTCATTGAGTTTTTGGCTAGCGCGATCGGCTACTTGTGCGCGATCGTCAATACAACGGTGAATTTCTTGCTCTAGTTCCGGATAAGTCCGTAAATCGGCAATTAACTGATTGAGTATGGTAAAATCAGGTTGGTTGTCAATTACACGGCGTAAATTTCTGGTTCCGGCAAGAGTAGTAGCGATCGCCAAAAGTTCCTCGCCAGTTAAAACACCTTGGATTTCTGCCCGTTCAAGGGAATCACCAATATCTTGAATTCCCTCAAAAGACAGTCCCGTGGTGAGACGATTTTCTAATTCGTATACTTCCTTGGTTTGCGCTACCAAGTGTTCACTTTCCGCTCTCGAGTCAGGAATTGGCAGATGACGTGAGGCTCGCGCCCCTAGTTTAGTTGCCGCAAATGTGGAAAGATGCTGGCAGAGGCGGTGCCATTCTAGTAGTTCTAAAGTTTCAGACTGGATCAAGGCTTCAACATCTAATCTGAAATTATCGTAACAATACTACGAGCAGACAGCTTCATCTTCAAGGGTGAAATTTCCGCCCGTATTACTTACAGTTTTTACATATTTATTTGTAAAAATTTTTTATCACATTGCATTTAAGTATAAAACCCAGTTTAATCTAAGTTTATTGCTCGCTTAGAAACCCGACTTCTTAAAGAAGTCGGGTTTCTAGGCATCGTGAATTTTCACAAATCATACTATAGCAACACATATCCGCATTCGACGCCTGGGAAACTATTTAGGGGCATTAGGGAGGCAGATACCGAGATGACTAAAAGTTGGAAACACTTAGTGCGGGCAGTAATTTTCGCTCTGGGTGGGACGTTCGCCACTGCGACTAGCGTATTAGCACAGAGTATCACCATAGATGGCACGCTGAGTCCGGCACAAACTTTAACTGGTCCAACCTACACAATTCCCCAGTCAGTCGGTCAAACAGTCGGTAGCAATTTATTTCATAGCTTTGGTATTTTTAACTTAAACGCAGGCGAGAGAGCAAATTTTGGGAGTGCTGGGGATATCAGAAATATCCTGTCGCGTGTTACAGGTGGCTCTCGTTCATTGATTGATGGTTTAATTTTCACAAATAGTCCCAGCGTCAATCTATTTTTAATTAATCCGAGTGGAATTGTCTTTGGTCCCAATGCCAGATTAAATGTTGGTGGTTCGTTTGTGGCGAGTACAGCGAATGCACTGCAATTTGGAAATATAGGATTTTTTAGCGCTATTGATAAAAATATCCCTTCACCGTTGTTGACTATTAATCCATCTGCGTTGTTGTTTAATCAGATTAATCAAAACGCAACGATTCAAAATAACTCAGCTGCACCCGCAGGTATAGACCCAACAGGTGTAAACGCATTTGGTTTACGAGTACCAGATGGTAAAAGTTTACTGCTGGTGGGTGGTAATGTCAGCATGGATGGGGGACAATTAAATGCTTATGGTGGACGAGTTGAGTTAGGAGGATTGACCGAACCTGGTGCTGTCTTGTTGGGTGTAGATGGCGATAATCTCAGCTTGATATTTCCTGATAATGTAGCGCGAGGTTCGGTATCCCTTACTAACCAAGCTGCGATATATGTAGAAGGGGCTGGTGGCGGTAATATTGCAGTCAATGCCAGGAATCTAGAAATATTGGGAGGAAGTTTTTTAAGTGCTGGTATTGGGCTTTTCGGGACAGCTGAAACTGTTGCAGGAGATATTACGCTTAATGCTACCGGGGAAATCAAAATTGCTGGGAGTGGTGTTGTTAATCTAGTGAGCTTAGGGTCACAAGGCAATGGTGGTAATATTACTATCGATTCCGGTTCTTTGTCATTACGCGATGGCGCTCGACTTGCTGCCTTAACCTTTGGACAAGGGAATGCCGGAAATGTGACAGTGCGGGCAAAAGATGCTGTTTCTCTTGCAAACAGTAATATCTTCAGCGCGGTGGATTCTGAGGGTGTGGGTAATGGTGCCAATATCGACATCAATGCTGCAACATTATCACTAATTGATGGCGCTCAACTGCAAATCATTAGTCGTGGTGAAGAATTTTTGAGTCAGGTGTCGTCAGCGGGACGAGGAAATGCAGGGAATGTCAATGTTAAAGTTACTGGGACAGTTGATATTGCTGGAGAGAAAAACGGTTTTAGGAGTGGGATTTTCAGCAATACGGGAACGGGGACAGTTGGCAATGGGGGTAACATTACTATCGATTCTGGTTCATTCTTATTACGCGATGGCGCTCAACTTTCTGCCTCAACTGCTGGACAAGGGAATGCGGGGAATGTGACAGTGAGTGCAAAAGATTCTGTTTCTCTTGCAAACAGTAATATCCTCAGCGCGGTTGAATCACAGGGTGTGGGTAATGGTGGCAATATTACTATCAATTCTGGTTCGTTCTCGTTACGCGATGGCGCTCAACTTGATGCCTCAACTGCTGGACAAGGAAATGCGGGGGATGTGACAGTTAATGCAAGTAACAGAGTCAGTATCAATGGTATCGATACCGCTTTCAATGACCGACTTGCCCAATTTAGTACCAGAATTACTAATATCAATGCCGCTAGTGGCTTTTTTGTTCAGTCTGAAAGTTCGGGAAGGGCAGGCAATATTCAAGTTAACTCGCCCAAAGTTATTCTAGACAACTCTGGCAGACTCAACGCCGAATCTGCATCGGGTAACGGTGGTAATATCACACTACGAATACCAGACTTACTGCTGCTACGGCGTGGTAGTCAAATATCAAATACTTCAGGTACTGCCTTAACTGGTGGGAATGGCGGCAATTTTTTTGTAGATGCTGGCTTCATAGTGGCTGTTCTTTCAGAAAATAGCGACATTACTACCAATGCCTTTACTGGTATCGGGGGTAATATCAATATCAATACAAACGGCATTTATGGTTTTCAGTTTCAGAATCGACTAACTCCGCAGAGTGATATTGTTGCAAGTGGAAGTATCACATTAAATACACTCGATATTGACCCCAATCGTGGGTTTATTAATCTACCAACAAATGTAGTTAATACGCCATCTTTAGTGGCTCAAAGCTGTTCGGCTTTTGGTAAAAAAGGTAGCGAATTTATCGTTACTGGACGCGGTGGTTTACCTCCTAGTCCTGATGACTTCCTAAGTAGTGATGTGGTGTGGTCAGATACTCGGCTAACAGCGTTACCTGCTTCGGGCGATCGCACCGTCACACAATCAATTCCCAAAACTTCTGAAGGTGTAGCAATTGTACCCGCTACTGGGTGGGTGTTTGATGAGAAAAAAGGGGAAGTTACGCTGATTGCTGCTAATGGAAGTTCTTCAGGTGCAGGTTCTAATCAGGTTAAGTGTATTGTTCCATGAAGAAGGCAGCAATATATATTGTAGAGGCGTTAATGCAAGGTCTCTACACGGTTTCTAGCACTCTATCTGATTCGGCAGGAGAACCGCTATATGCTGAAGGCACAAGAAAGAATTAGTTAGGGTTTGTGAGATGCTTGTAGGCGATCGCTTGTAATAACAATCATACATTTTCGCTAAAAACAATTGCTAATAATTAAATTTGATTGCCAAAATAATCAATACTTAACAATCAACCAAGTTTTTATTCCGGCTATTTCTAACCATAGATATATGCATAAAAATTATTTAAAGTACGTCGTCGCAGTGTGTACTATTGAAACATTTGAATTAACCGAATTTTATCTAAAATACAAACACATTCACAATTTTTTGTTCTCTTCTCCCCTCTTGCTATCCTTGGCAGCTTGCAGGTTACTTTCACCAAAAACGCTCCAAGTTCCCCCGCAATTTGATACCCTAGCTTAAACAGATTTGGGAATGTTAAAAGCGTGGAGATTCAAATTGGGCGGGGTAAGACAGCTCGCAGAGCTTACGGAATTGATGAAATTGCTTTAGTCCCCTCAGGAAGGACACTCGATCCGAGTTTGGCAGATACCAAATGGCGTATTGGGAATATAGAGCGGGAAATACCGATAATTGCTAGTGCGATGGATAGTGTGGTAGATGTCCGCATGGCTGTACGTTTGTCGCAGTTAGGAGCATTGGGCGTTCTCAATTTAGAGGGTATCCAAACTCGTTATGCTGACCCAGAACCGATTTTAGATCGAATTGCAACTGTTGGCAAAGATGAATTTGTTTCTTTAATGCAACAACTATATGCCGAACCAATAAAACAGGAATTAATTGAACAACGTATTCAGGAAATTAAACAACAAGGCGGTATTGCGGCAGTAAGTGCTACTCCAGCTGCTGCTAGCAAATATGGTACGGTGGTGGCGCAAGCAGGAGCAGATTTATTTTTTGTACAAGCAACTGTGGTTTCGACAGCACACTTGTCACCAGAGTCTATAGTTCCACTTGATTTGGCTGAATTTTGTCGCTCTATGCCCATCCCTGTGGTGTTAGGGAATTGCGTGACTTACGAAGTCACTTTAAATTTGATGAAAGCTGGGGCTGCTGCTGTGATGGTGGGAATAGGTCCTGGTGCGGCTTGTACCTCTCGTGGAGTATTGGGTGTGGGCGTGCCTCAAGCGAGTGCGATCGCTGACTGTGCAGCCGCTAGAGACGACTACCACCAAGAAACTGGTAATTATGTCCCCGTGATTGCCGATGGCGGTTTAATCACAGGTGGCGACATTTGTAAATGCATCGCCTGCGGTGCCGATGGCGTGATGATTGGCTCCCCCTTTGCTAGATGCGCCGAAGCCCCAGGACGACGTTATCATTGGGGGATGGCGACTCCTAGCCCTGTATTGCCCCGTGGTACGCGTATTAGCGTCGGCACTACCGGCACTCTAGAGCAAATTCTCACCGGACCTGCGGCTTTAGATGATGGCACTCATAATCTTTTGGGAGCCTTAAAGACGAGTATGGGAACTTTGGGAGCTAAAAATATTAAAGAAATGCAACAAGTTGAAGTTGTTATTGCTCCTTCCTTATTAACTGAAGGTAAAGTTTACCAAAAAGCTCAACAATTAGGCATGGGGAAATAAGGGGAATGGGGAATGGGGAATGGGGAATGGGGATTAGAAAATTCAACGCTCGCATTAACCACCAACCACCAACCACCAACCACCAACCACCAACCACCAACCACCAACCACTAACCACCAACCACCAACCACTAACAACCCGCAAATAAATTTTTCCGTGACTCTTAAACAATCACTGGAAAAATTTCATATGTCGCCTACAATGGAGAAAGCGGAGACGCATGTTTCCGTTCACTCCTCACACCACACTCCGCCCGGACTACTGTTCGGGCGGTTCCTTATGTATATAAAGCTATTAGCTGGCAGCAAAAACAAGCTGTTACGCTTGTCTATTGCTTTTTTGTTTAGCCAAATGTTAATAAAATAAGCGAGCTTCTTTGCAAATGTACATCCGACAATCCGAAGCGGTGGTTTTTGCTATGGTAGAATTTTCACGAAGCTCAGAAATATAATAGGCAAAGGTTTTTAGGCATGTCAGCAGCCGCACAAGTTTCGGATTCTACGTTTAAGCAAGAAGTACTGGATAGCGAAGTTCCGGTTCTAGTTGACTTTTGGGCACCGTGGTGCGGTCCCTGCCGGATGGTCGCTCCGGTTGTAGATGAAATCGCTTCTCAGTACGAAGGTCAAATCAAGGTGGTTAAAGTTAACACCGATGAAAATCCGAATGTTGCCAGTCAATACGGCATCCGCAGCATTCCCACGTTAATGATTTTTAAGGGTGGGCAAAAAGTTGATATGGTCGTCGGTGCTGTACCGAAAACTACATTAGCTAACACTTTGGAAAAGTATCTTTGAAACTCAACCACTGGAAAACTCTTATTGAGTAGTCCATTTGGTTTGGTATTAGCTAAGTTTTTGTTAACGATTTACTGAGGCGCGAAAATTCGCGTCTCTATAAAGTCGTTTTCAATTGTAATCATTCTTAAGATTACTTTTGGTAAAGTAATTTTTTATTGCTGTAACATTTCGGCGAAAATCTTTTGGTTGTACTTTCAACTCAAGTGGAGATGTAAAGTCACGAGCTACTTCTATCGAAAATACAAGCTCATGTCAGATGCTTGGCTTTGATGAACACGGGTTGACGACTAGCGTCGTCGCCAGCGCCTTGGTTGATGGTAAACCAAAGGTGCTTTTTATTGTGAAATAGGAACTGGTTGAAAGAGGGAAGAAAAATTTTCAGGACTTACGTTGTAGGCGATCACTCAACTGCATATTTTTTCTTGCGTCAAGAGTTAGGACGCCCTACTTTTGTCAGAAGGCAACGCGTTTGTTTTGTTCGCGTGAAAGTAGACAAAGCGGTATTTGATAACAACACACCAAATCTGGGTAAAATATAGTGCTATTTTGGCGGCAGTTCTCATGACCTCCGAAACGTCATTCGACACGTTAGACTCTCTAAAAGCGGATATCGCGCTCTTAATCGATCGCTTACCAACGTTAAAAAATCGACAATTTATCAAACAGGCACTGACGACAATAGTACGTCTAGCTGAGGGCGAAATCGATCGTCTTGACTGGAAGATATTATCTGCCTCTTTAACAGACATGGAGCAGGGTTTTCAACTGTTTCATGCTTACCGACACGTTCGCAAAGTAACCATCTTCGGTTCTGCCCGTCTTTCGCCAGAAAGCCCAGAATACCGCATGGCGGTTGAATTTGCTCGCTATGTCACTGGGATGGGATTCATGGTGATGACAGGCGGTGGTGGCGGAATTATGCAAGCAGGTCACGAAGGTGCGGGGCGAGAAAATTCCTTTGGCTTAAACATTCAATTGCCGTTTGAGCAAGAGGCAAACCCGTTTATTCAAGGCGATCCAAAGCTGATTAACTTTAAGTATTTCTTCACCCGCAAGCTGTTTCTTCTCAAAGAAAGTGATGCTGTAGCTTTGTTTGCTGGTGGTTTTGGCACTCAAGACGAAGCTTTTGAGTGCATGACCTTGAGCCAAACAGGTAAGTTTGGTCCAGTACCTTTAGTTTTAATCGATCACCCTGGTGGCGATTACTGGCGGTCTTGGAGCGAATATATTGATAAGCAACTGGTACAAAAAGGTTTAGTAAGTCCCGAAGACCCTTGTCTTTACACAGTCACAGACAATCTGGATGTGGCTTGTAATGCAATTACCCGTTTTTATCAGGTTTATCACTCCAGCCGCTATGTAGGCGATCGCTTAATCATCCGCCTCAAGACAGATTTATCAGATGCTGAAGTTGAGCAACTAAATGCTAATTTTAGCGACATCCTGGTTAATGGGCAAATTGAAAAAACTCACGCTTTACCCCAAGAAGGACAAGATGAAGCGGTTGGGCTACCCCGCCTCATTTTATACTTCAATCAACGCGACTTGGGGCGCTTGTATCAAATGATTGCCGCAATTAATAGGATAGGCACTCCTTCCCCAGAGGATGCGGCTCATCCAGAAAGGAAGTAGGGATTGGGGCATGGGGCAGGGGGACAAGGAGACAAGGAGACAAGGAGACAAGGAGACAAGGAGACAAGGAGACAAGGAGACAAGGAGAATTTTTTCATAATACTCGCCTTGTCTCCCCCTCCCCCACTCCCCCCCTCTTCCCATTCCCCATTCCCCATTACCCATTCCCCATTCCCCATTACCCAACCCTAGTGTACGCAGTTCATGACAACTACTTAATACCAAATCCGGTTTATTCTTGTATTTTCTTAAGTTTGGTTGGGCGGACTTTACTTATATTGCTAAGGCAACGCTTTTAACGAATTTATTGACTTTAAGAAACCGACTTTATATTTTTCTGTGCTTAAAGTCATGAAAAAGTGGTACAAATTTTAAGAGTGTAAAAGTAGTAACTAAAACAATGTTATCCATCCTACCTATAGATATGAAAAATACCAGTTATTATGACTCAATGCTGATTAGCATAAAAAAGCCTTGTATATTAGCACAGTAAATAAATTAGCACGTCCTAACAGGGGAATAAAGAATGCTGGAGTTATTGGGTTCAGGTTTAGTTACGCTTTGGCTAGAAATGGCAGGGGTACAACTCAAGCCTTTAAATGCTTTAGATGCATTGGCTTGGCAAAGTAGCCCAGGCTTAGTTCTCGCCCCCGATCCAAATCCAGCTGGGGCTATTACAGTTCAAGAATATTTAAAAACACTAGTAACATCAAAGCTTATAGATCCGAAGTTAACAGAAAGTCAAGGGATTTGGATGCAGTCGGGACCGATGCTGATGGCTAATCACCAAGGTACGACTCCTCTACCAGCGGCTTCGTTAACAAAAATTGCTACCTCTTTAGTTGCTTTGAAAACTTGGGGACCAGACCACCAATTTGAGACTTTGGTTAGCACAACAGGATCAATACAAAATGGAGTTTTACAAGGTGATTTAGTAATTGCTGGTAATAACGATCCGATGTTTGTTTGGGAGGAAGCGATCGCCCTTGGTAATACTCTCAACAAAATGGGAATCAAGCAAGTAAAGGGAAATTTGGTTATTACTGGGAATTTCATGATGAATTTCCAGCCTAATCCGATAGTAGCAGGTCAAACGCTCAAGCAAGCAATGAATTACACCACTTGGTCGCGTCCTGCTAATTACGTATACTCAATTATGCCCAAGGGAACTCCGAAGCCTCAAGTCGTAATTGCGGGTACTGTAAAATTAGATCCGCAGCTAAACTCGCAACAAACCGTGCTATTGCGTCACCGTTCTTTACCTTTGAAGCAACTTATCAAGGAAATGAACGTTTTCAGCAATAACGAGATGGCACAGATGCTGGCGGACTCGGTAGGAGGAGCGCAGGTAGTACAATTAACAGCTGCCCAACTTGCTAGAGTACCGCAGTCAGAAATTCAATTAATTAACGGTTCGGGACTCGGACCCGAAAATCGCATTTCCCCCAGAGCAGTCTGTGCTATGTTGATGGCGTTGCAACGAGAAGCACTCTTCCATCAATTGACCTTATCTGACTTGTTGCTGATTTCGGGGTTCGATCATCGTGGAACAATTCACGGCAGACACATGCCCACCGCTACTGTGTTTAAAACTGGCACTCTGCGGGATGTCAGTTCTTTAGCTGGAGTAATTCCCACACGCGATCGCGGTTTGGTTTGGTTCGCTATTCTTAACCGTGGTAACAATGTATCCGGTTTTCGCGCTGGACAAGACCAATTTTTGCAACATCTTGTGCAGAAATTGCAAGTAGCACCAGCCCTTCCAAGCGCTATTACTCCCCACTCAGCTATTAACACAGTACCCGAACTAGGTTCAGCCAGTCGCAATGAAATTGTGTATGGGGGATAGTTGATATTTGTTAGTTGATGGGCAATGGGCATTGGGGAGGCAGTGCGGTCTTGGGGTCTCCCCAAGTGGAGCATCTGCCGTCATTGGGGAGGCATTGCGGTCTTGGGGTCTCCCCAAGTGGAGCATCTGCCGTCATTGGGCAATTGTTTAATGGGCAATAGGACTTACGCATTGACAGGAAATACCAAATGTGTGGTATGTATTTCAGGCATTAAACCTTGATTTTTTGACTCTTTTTAGGCGATCGCTATTTATCAAAGGATAATTGATCAAAGCCTGAAACGACGTATTTTCGTCAATGCACAAGATAAGAAATTTGTACAGTGCGTAAGTCCTAGGGCAATTGTTTAATGGGCAATGGGAACGTGAGAATAAAGTCAAATCTTTTTCCCATACCCCATACCCTATGCCCTATGCCCCATGCCCCATGCCCCATGCCCCATGCCCCATGCCCCATGCCCCACTATCCATTTCCTAATTCTTAACTCCTGGATCTTGGGGAATAATTTCTGTAACTACCCTACCACCAGAAGTATTACCACCACTGACGGCAATGTTTTCGGTTTGCAAGTTCCCAACGGCTTTGTCACCGTTAAATGTTAATGGTGGGTCAACTTGTCGATAAACTACATTGCCCTGAGCTTCAATTAATTTATTCTCAAGAAACCAAGTTAGTGTATTAGATTTAATCGCCTGACGACGCTGCCCTATGGCGTTAACATTGCCTGTTAAATAAACTGTTTTTTGCGCTATTTTCATTTGCGCTTGATTGGCGGTCACGAGAACATTTTCGGCACGATGGAAGACGCGCACGGGTGCATTTGTGTTGACCGTTTGTGCGTTCAAATTCCAAGTCATGGAGTTACTAGCTATTTGCATTGGCGGCTCTAGTAATTCTACTTGGGCATTTTTGCTGAGGGTAGCAATTTTAGTTTTTAAGTTAAATTCGGCAGAATCTCCTCTACCGCGATCGCTTATTAAATTATCTTTGTAGCGGTCAAATTGCACAGGGCGATCGGCGATTAATTTGTCTTGTTTAATTTGCCAAATCAAATGCTCGGTTCGCATTTGCACTTGGGGTTCAAGAGAATTTGCTATTACCCCTCCAGAAAAGTCTATGCGTTGTTCGCGGGTTTTGACTCGCGCTTCTTGCGCTACCGCTTGCAATTGTTGATGCGTTCCGTTCAACTGGTTGCGGACAATCATTAAATCTTCTTTCGGACGCCATTCTAATTCATTTCCTTGCAACACAATGCCGTTGCGAGGATCTGTGGCGATGATTTTTCCCTTCAAAAGCAACTGCTTACCATTCTGATCGATGTCTGCTACATCTGCTTTTACTTGATAAACAACTTTACCATCTTGGTACAGTTCACCATAGGGATTTTCTGCTTGACCAATTTGTTTTTCTTTAGTGTATTTTGCTTGGTTGGCTCTAACTCGCCAAACCGGTCGTCCTACCTCATCTGCTTGTTCCAAATCCACATTAAAGAAGGTCAGATTGCTATCCGAGTTTTTGGATGAACCCGATGCTGATTTTGAATCTGTGGGCTTTTGACCCCCACAAGCAGCTAACCCCATTACCAACAATAAGGTAATGGGTAAGAGGAAGCGGGGGAGGGGGGGAGGGGGGGAGTGGGG
>NZ_JBPAOH010000192.1:0-11993 GCF_050875635.1 Tolypothrix sp. VBCCA 56010 | reverse complement strand
CGCGTCTGGCTAAGGCGTGAATGCTTTCCGAGGGATAACCGCTTCCATGCTCCCTGTGAAGAAAGAAGTAAATGTCTAGACTTGTCTAGGTTTTATATAGCAGCTAAATTTCTAATTACTCTCCGCGCCTCTGCGCCTCTGCGTGAACCTTAAAACTCTTCCAATAATGCCTCCAGAGATTGAGGGTCAGCAATACCCCGCAGGATAGCGGAGATAATCATAGACTCTTCCAAATTTAACGGCTCGCACAGTATATTCTCATCTCGCTCGCCGGCTAAGATATGACGGATGGCAGCAACGAGATTTTGCCAAACTTCTGCAAAATTTCCCATCACAACTTCTAACTGTTCCCTGATTTCTGCATTATCCACAGCAGCTACTACCCCTGCAATCAACTGCCCATATTGCCGTAACTCATACTGTGTCCCCGCAAACGCCGCTTTTGCTTGCCTTGCTTGGCGACGATATTCTTTAGCTTGAGTGCTGTCGCCCTGCTTGTCGGCAATATCTGCCAACATGTCATAGGTTTTCCAAATCTCAGCTGCAGCTGGGTCTAAGGTTTTGTCGATGGCTAATGCGTCTTCTGCTAATTGTCGGGCTTCGCTGAGGCGGTGGGGTTGGTTTTGTAGTAGGTTAGCGAGGTTACTTAAGACTAGAGATACATTTGCTCGATCTTCTAATTTTTGATATTGCTCTAAAGCCTTACACCACCAAGCTTCTGCCTCTCCCAGTTTGCCAGCAAGTGCATTGAGCTTGCCTAATAGACCCCAAGTACTTGCTGCATCTGCCAGATTTCCTAGAGATTCTTTAATTTGTGCTGATGTTCGGGAGGCATCTTCCGCAGCATCCCACTGCTTGCCTTTTTCATACACCATACCCAGTTGATGCCAAGCCGTAGCTTGTTTTGCTGGTTCGTTGAGTTGCTGGAAAGTAGTCAGTACTTCTCGGTAACGCTGTTCTGCTTCTGGGAGGTTGCCTTGCAGCATAGCTAGAGTGCCGAGTTGCCCATTTGATACCGCAGCCGAACGAAGGTCTCCAAGTTCTTTGGCAATCACTAATCCTGCTTCATAAGCAATGCGTGCCTCTTCATACTTCCCCATAAACATCAGCGCATCAGCCAAGTGAGTCTGCAAGTTTGCCATCTGTCTCTTGACATTATCAGACTGTTCCAAATTCTGCGCCATTTTCAACCCGTCGCGGTAGATTTGTGCTGCTTGTGCTGTTTGTCTTTGTTCCGCCAAGCACCGCCCCAGCAGACGCAAAGTAGCACAGCGGTTATAACTTGGTTGCTCGCCCAACTCTGCCAGTATCTCACTAAACACTTGCGCTGCTTGTTGATAGCGACCAGCATTGAATAATTGCTCACCTGAACTAGTACGGCTGAGAAACCATGTATGGGAACCTACTTCTTCAGTCAACTCAGCAATCCGTTGATTTAGTCTAGTGTGATCGCGGTTAAGTCCAAATTTGCCAAGAAAAAAGTTTACTTTGTTAACAAACTTTACTGCCCATTCTGCACCTGCATTTAACGCCCCATCAACTGCATAAAGTAAATTCGGTAATTCCCATTGGGCAATGGCACAGGCAAAATGAGGGTCTTTGATATCTTCAAAATACAAAGACTCAGAAACTTCATAATACCACTCTTGATAACGGGCAAGCAGTTGTGTCTGTGCTTCTGGGGGTAAGCGCGGCCACAAGGCAGGGGCTAAGGTGGGGTGAAATTTGAAAAAAGGAAAGCGAGTACCAGGCAAATGTTCAGGCTGAATTAAACCAGTAGTTTCCAATGCTGGGCACAGAATTTGCCACTGTGACTCAGAAATTTCTGTAATCCCCAGCAAGTTAAGTTCTAACGCCCCGCCCTGAAACACGCCTAAACGAGGCAACAACTGCATTGCTTCAGCATCCAACCGTTCTAAAGATAAATTCAACGATGCCAATAGGGGATTATCTGGTGTTTGGGCAATCAACGTTTCTAAGCGTTGTCCCAACTCTGCCGGACGGCGACTTTCCAACTGTTTCGCTAACAAACCAATGGACAGGGGATGAAAATCCACCAGTTTAAACAATTCCAACAACACTTCGCGTTTAGGTGGGTCGAATTTGGGTGCTAGCGTCAGTTTAATCAAACTCTGGAAATACGCTAGGGCATCTTCTTGTCCCAAACCTCGCAAAGGTAAGGAGATATGTTTGCGACTGCCTTGTGTGGGATAATCGGGATGGTGAAAATCTGGTGTGCGAGTGGTGAGTAATACCCGACATTCCCCAACCTCAGACCACTGTTTTGCCACGGTTAACAGTTCCCGAAGAGATTCGGCTGGCAAGGTTTCTGAGTTATCTAAAATCAGCAATGTGGCTTGTTTACGCAACGCCTGAGTTGCCGCCGCCCCATCAATTAAACTCTCCTCTAACACTGTTGCCAGGGTGCTAACTGCCCAGCCTACAGCATCCACACCACCAAAGGCAGCATAATCCACAAAACAAACTTTCTCAAACATCCCCGTGCGGTGTAACCAGCGTCCTGCTTCCTGGACAAGATAGGTTTTTCCCTGTCCACCAAAACCCGATACTGTGAGGCGGCGCGTTCCCTGCACAAACCATCTTTCTATCTGCCACAATTCCCGGCTACGACCGAAGAATCCAGCTTCTTGTACATCCCGCAAGTTTCCCCATTTTGGTGACTCGCCGCTTTCTTGGTTGTTCAAGTCTTGCTGCAATAATGGGGTATCACCAGCCGCTTGATACAAGGCAGGTAAAAACCAATCTTGCAATTTTAACTGTACTCGTTTCTCACTCCGTTGCCGTTCTCCCCGTTGTTGGTTGAGATACAAGTCTCGCCGCGCATTATCTAATGCTTCACCCATACCAGCACCAGATACTAAACCCTGATAAAATTTAGCAAACAGTTGTTGAGTAGTTGTGACTAATACCGAATGAGTCATTGCCAAGACTGTGGGAATACCTGCATGGGTTAACCTAGCGGCTACACAACCCATTGCATCCTCTCCATCTTCCCCACCCATTGCCGCCGACTGACAGGCAGACAAAACAATTAACCCCACTTTTTGCCGATTCAGCATATCACCCAAGGTTTCGGCAGTAATCAGGGCTTTTTTCCCTTCTTTATCCTCAAATAACAAATAACCTATATTGCCGCCGTTCTCGTTCCCGCCTTTAGTTAGTCCCACCGGGTCGCTATGTTTAGCCTGTTTTTGGAAACGCCCATCTAAATCAAATACCCCATGACCGTCAAAATGCACGATATCAACAGGGGGTTTGCGCGAGTCTTCTAACCGCACTACTAAATTATCTAAGGTTGCTGGACGCAAAAATTCTACCTCAACTCTTCCGGCTGCTTCTTGTTGAATTGCGTCCAACACTGCCATTGCTTCACCACGGGGGTCAATAAATCCTGCATCGCTGGGACGACTGATAACAAACAATAACCGCAATCGGTCTTTGACTTGCACTTTAAACGGTCTGCGTCCACCCCCTGCACCAGCCAAGCGGCGACGAATCGAAATGCGGGGATTTTCGTGAAACAAATAAGTACCTTGTGGGTCGCATAACAATTCCCAAGGCAGGGATAAAATTGCTGGATGACTGGCGCTGATTGTTAATAAGCGTCCTGGTTGATTTTCATCTTGAAAATAATTAAACAGCCTTTGAGCAGCCCGATTTTGAAAAACTGCATTAAATAAATCTTCGCCCCATTGCCGGAATTTTTTTGCTATCCCTTCCGCCCGTGTATCATCTACATCCGTGGTGTAATGTACCGCATAAGTTTCTAAGTACCAGCGAATCTCTTCTCTGTCTGCTGCACTCAACGGTGAGGCAAAATCCAGCCTCTCAGTTTCTTGCCCATCAAATGTTACAATGACTTGATGATTCTCTGGGAAGCGGAGATTTAATTCCATAGTCGGCTGTGTGGGCGTGTCAGGTTATTTGAGAGAATACAAACTTTTTAGCCTAAATTCCGTAAAAATGCTAGGCGATCGCATTTAGCAATTCCAATTAAAAAAACTTATATGCCGCAGGGCTTTTGTGATTTATACCTGTTGCCTTATTTTGGAGAATTGGTATTAGACCAAATATCAATACTGATTTGGCGATCGCCTGCTTTGAGAACTGTTTTATTCTTCCTCCCCAAGCTCACCAAGAGCGTCATCAAATTTGTTGATGATTTCGAGTAATTTTGATACAACTCGCGCAAAGATTTTTTTACGATCTAATAATTTGGGTTTTTCGTTACAAGCACTCAGCACAGTTTCTCTCAATGGCTCTTTACCTGAAAATTTATAGTCGGCAATCATTTGATTAACAACTTCGACCTTGAGATTTTCCTCTATACTGAGTTGCTGAATTGCTTCAATACGTTCTTGAGTCCAGAAGTCTTGAAAGACGGTTTCGACTTTTTCTTCGGGTTCAAGGGTAGGTAGCCGCTCATCGATAAATTTCTCCAGCAGATCCCGTTTACTTCGTAATTGGGCTTCTTTGCCAATAAGTTCAAGGATAGAGGCTTTTTGATTCTGGTACTCTTCTGAGGTGACATCTGCTTGGCGATCGCGCTGGAGTTTAGCGACCAGCTTGAGAATATAGGCGACGTTAATTTCGTCTCGCTGGATCAGTTCCAGTTCAAAATCGACTTTCTCAACCAAAGATTCTTCCTCTTCATCGGGTTTGGATCGCGTTTTATCATAGATGTCCAGATATTTGCTTTTATAATCTTCAAAGGTTTGTTCATCCAGATTCAAGTCAGAAAAACTAAATTCAGTGAATGATTTACTAACATTCTGTAAACGAATAAGATTACGAAAGGCTTTGACAAACTTAACTTGGTCGTCTTCACTAATAAGCTTATTGACATCGTTAGGGATAGTGGCGATCGCTCTCAGTTGTTGCACACCTTCATTAAATTTATCAATGTAGTATTCGTAAGGTTCAATGAAAATTTCTTCATTAGCATTGGGATCGGAAAAGAGGGCAACGGCTTGATCGGTATTCTCCTTAAGATTGCGAAAGCAAACAATATTACCCTGAGATTTAAGTTCGCCCAAAATGCGGTTAGTACGGGAGTATGCTTGAATTAACCCGTGGTACTTCAGATTTTTATCGACATAGAGCGTATTGAGTTTCTTAACATCAAAACCCGTAAGAAACATATTAACGACTAACAGAATATCAGCACGTTCCTGATCCTGAAAGTTTTCCCGATCCCTATCCTTCATTCGTTTGGAAATATCTTTGTAGTAGGCATAGAATGCCTGACTATCTTTGGCGGAATGTTGGGTTTGGTACATTTGGTTATAGTCCGCGATAAATTGATTCAGTTTGTCGCGGCTATGGCTACGGCTGCTCGGATCTGTGCTGATATTAAAATCGGGTTCTCCAATTAAGCCGTTTGCGTCTTGGTCTTCTTCGTTATAGCCAGGAGTAAAAATTGTGATCACTCGTAGGTCATGTAATCCCTGTTTTTGTTTGTTTTTGAACGTGTCGTAATAGGTAATTAGGGTGTCTACGCTGCTGGCGCACAGCATCGCCGAGAATTTTCTACTGTGGGTTTTACGGTTATGGTTGGCAATAATCCAATCGACAATTAGAGAAATTCGGTCTGGATTTTCAAAGAATTCTCGGTCTAATTTTGGCTCTGTGATGAGAGTGCCGTCTTTGCGTTTGATTTTGCCCCAATACTCGACGGAAAATTTAAGAACGTTTTCATCAGCGATCGCATTGGTGATTACATATTCGTGCAGACGTTTCTGGAATAGGTCTTGGGTAGTGCGTTTACCGTGTTCGTTGCTAGCAGCGTTATCGGCAAAGATGGGAGTCCCGGTAAAGCCGAACATTTGGGCTTTGGTAAAGAATTTGACGATATTTTTGTGGGTTTCGCCAAATTGGGAACGATGGCATTCGTCAAAGATAAACACAATGCGCTTATCTTTGAGCTTCTCCATTACGATTTGATGGCTTTGGGATTTGATCGCTCGGTTGAGTTTTTGGATAGTGGTGACAATGAGGCGATTATCCCCAGCCATTTGTTCTACCAGTTGTTTGGTGCTATCGGTGGTGTCTACGCAGTCAGGGCTGAAATAATTAAACTCTCTGCTGGTTTGGTAGTCGAGGTCAGCGCGATCGACGACAAACAGCACTTTATGCACTGTGGGGAGTTGGGTGAGAATTTGGGCAGCTTTGAAGCTGGTGAGGGTTTTGCCTGATCCAGTGGTGTGCCAGATATAGCCGTTTTTATCAGTCTCCTTCACTCGCTCAATGATGGCTTCTACTGCGTAATATTGATAGGGGCGCAGCACCATCAGCACTTTATCTGATTCGTGCAGGACAATGTATTTACAGATCATTTTGGAGATGTGGCATTTCTCCAGAAAGCTGTCGGCGAAGTCTTCCAGTTGGGTTATCAGGTTGTTTTCTTGGTCTGCCCAGTAGAAGGTTTGTTTAAATTCTTGTTTGCGGTTGTTGGCGTAGTAGCGGGTATTGACACCGTTGGAGATGACGAAAATTTGGACATATTGAAACAGTCCATTGTCTGCACTGTAGGAATGGCGTTGGTAGCGGTTGATTTGGTTAAAGGCTTCTTTGAGTTCCAGTCCTCGGCGTTTCAGTTCAATTTGGACGAGGGGCAAGCCGTTAATCAGCAGGGTTACGTCGTAGCGGTTTTTGTAATTGCCTTGCTGGGTGATCTGGTTGGTGACTTGATATTGATTTTGACACCAATGTTCGGTGTTGAGGAATTCTAGGTAAAAGGTAGTGCCATCGTCGCGCCTAAGTTCCATTTTGTCCCGCAGGCGTTTGGCGCGGTCAAAGACGTTACCTTTATCAAGGTGGTTGAGGATGCTTTTAAACTCTGTGTCGCTGAGTTTGATGTGGTTATGTTTTTCGAGCTGGGTTTTGAGGTTGGCTTTGAAGTCTTCAGCGTTGCGAAGGGTGACAGCTTCGTAGCCTAGACCAGTTAGGCGAGCGATTAGTTTTTGTTCTAGTTCGGCTTCGGTTTGGGGCATAGGGGAATGGGGAATACAATAAAAGTATTATTTATTGCCTACTACCTATAAAATACTACCTATTCCCTAATGATGTCTGTTGGGGTTTCTGCGGAGAGGGTTAAACCGCGATAGACTTGTTCAATGGGGAAATTGAGCTTAATGCTTTTGAGTTCGATCGCATCACCTGCTTTGTAGTTGATAATCAACCAATCACCTGCGTCGTTTTTGTGATACAGGTCTATTTCGATACTGGTGGAACTGACTAGTAGGTAATCGATTAAAGCTGGGTTTTGGCGGTACATTCGGAATTTGCCCCCTCTGTCGTAGGCTTCGGTAGTTTTTGAGAGGACTTCAACGATTAAGCAGGGGTAAGTAATATATTGGGTTGTGGTTTTATCGCGATCGTCGCAGGTGACGCTGGCATCTGGGTAGGTATAGTTATTACTGCCAAAGATATTGACTTTGACATCAGAATTTCCAGTGATGCAACCTGTATTTTCTAAGTGGCTGTCGAACATGGCGGTGAAGCGGATGGCGATACGACTGTGATTGACGCTACCGCCGCTCATGGCGTAAACTTTGCCGTTGATATACTCGTGCTTTTCCAGTTGGGTTGCTTCCCAGGCAAAGTACTCGTCTGGGGTGAGGCGGGGGGCGTTGTCTTTAGTTGCGATCATTATGGGGAAACTCCTGGATTGGATGACTCGCACACTTTCATATAGAAAAATCTCTGCTGCACTTTATTTTACACAAATAGATTTATCCGTAATGCCCTACTGTTCGTCTAACAATGCTTGTTCATCAAGGAAGGTTTGTAGCCGGATCTCATAATCTTCATAGTACAGTTCATATAATGCTTGGCTATAAAGTAGTTTGTTGTCCAAGGGATACTCTTCATCTAGCAAATCATTGAATTCTGGATTATCTTCATATCCAATTCTGTTTTCTTTAATTTCAAAATCTTCTTTTGACTTCTTTTCCAATGCAAAACTGAAAAACGAAGATATGAGATAACGGGATAGGCTTTCTGTTATTTCTCTCAGTAGCCGCGATAAATCTTGATCGTTAAGCAGTTCTTTAGGTATATGTTTTCCGTGAGATAAATCACCTCTCGCATTTCTTAATTCATTAATATGTTTTCCTATCTGTGAGAGTTTACTAATAAAATCTCTTTCGTATACATCATCATTTTTTTGAAGTAACTTGGCTGCCTCACAGATAAGATTATTAGTTTCACTTTTCGCTCCTTTATTTAAAGTTTTTACTTCTACTCGTGAATCGATTTGAGTAATGATTGTCTTACAAATACTTTGCAAAAGTGAATTGCAACAGTCTAGACTTACTCCTGTATGTAAATCTTGGTGATAGCTTTCAATTGCGCTAATAAATTCCGCAAATGCACCATAGTATTGAAAATCGGGGAATTCTTTGAAATGTCTCTTTACTAAAGTTTCTAAACTCTCCATAACACCACCACTACACAAACATTTTTTGGAGCAAGCCTTTCTTTAATTTTTCAGTGTGGTAAATTTGTCGGGATATTGCTTCTATTTTTTGATCAATTACAGTTATGAAATTGGAAATTTTCTGTTGTTCTTCTGGGTGGGGATAAGGAAGAGGCAAGTTCATGAAATCAGACGTTGTGATATTCATTCGATCATGTCTCGCTCCATAATTTGCAACACTACACATATACTTGTGCCACATTGATGTCTTAAAATACTGCTCATAAAAGGTGTTTTCTTGAGACTTAAAGCGAAAAACTGTATATAGAGGAGACATTACACCTAAACCAATTTTGTTTTTATTGATTGGTCCAACAGGTGCATTCATTGAAATTCGAGGATTATAAACATAATCGCCTTTTTCAATTACATAATAATTAGCCAAGTTTTCAGAATTAGCAATATCTTTATCAAAATAATCTTGTTGATCTATGACTCCTTGTATAGCTGAATTAGTAAGAACTCGACTTATGGATTGATCATCATTTTTTTTAGTTTGTCTAGTTGCAAGTTGTCCTAACCTTTTTTCTTGCCAGGTAGAGAAGGGGGAGCCGTCGGGTTGGGTGAAGCGGATTTGTTGGGAGAAGAGTTTTTGTATTACGCCGCGTTTGTAGGTTTGTAAGAGTTCCTGTTTGCGGCGGAGTTGGGTTAGACGGCGATCGACAGATCCCAAAAAACTAGCGATCTTCTCTTGTTCTTCCAGGCTAGGTATATTGATCTTCCAGCGATACCACTGCTCCACCTTAAAGAGCATCTTTTCAATGTGTACGCCAATACTGGAATGAAAACAAATTTGTTGAAAATAGACAGTGTGAGATAGAAAATTCCAAAATTCGGGGATGATTTTATCTGTAAAATTTAGAACTAAATATTCATTAGATACAATCGCACCATCAAGCTGCTTAGGTACAAATCCACAAGCTCCATGTACAATTTGCCGTTTCGATATCAAAAAGTCGTCTTCTCGAATATAGAATTGACTTTTAACGGCAATATCTCTCCCCTTGAGCTTTTCTCTTTCTACAATTCCTCCTCTAGAGCGTTTTGCAGTTACGAGAGTGTATAGCTCATCGTCTTCCATTACTACAGGGCGGATTACTTCCTCAACTAAGTCGCTAATCGACAATCTGTTCCAGCCCTCTTTTAGAGGTGCTAGGCGAGGTTTTCCATGTTGTACAGATACAGGATATTTTTGGTGGGTTTTATCGCTCATAACGGTGCCTCAATCCCCAACTCCTCGCAAAATCCCCGAATCAGCCGATCCATCTCCACCATATCGCGATCGCACTGCCTCAACTTTGCCGCTACAGCCGCCAGATCAATCTCCTCCTCCTCCTCAAACGTATCCACATAACGCGGAATATTTAAATTAAAATCATTCTCGGCAATCTCCGCTAATGGGGCGCGATAGCTATACTTGTCCTCTTCTACCCTTTGGCGATAGGTGGAAATAATTTTGTCAACATCTTCATCCCGCAAATAGTTCTGATTCTTCGCCTTCTCAAAATAGGCACTGGCATCAATAAACAAAACATCTTCAGGAGATTCCCGGCACTTTTTCAACACCAAAATACAAGTCGGGATACTCGTTCCATAAAAAATATTCGCAGGCAACCCAATCACCGCATCCAACCAATTCCGCTCCTTGATTAGATACTGGCGAATATGCCCCTCCGCACCTCCTCGAAACAAAACCCCGTGGGGCAACACCACCGCCATAATGCCGTTCTCATCTAGGTGATGCAGCATGTGCTGTACAAACGCAAAATCAGCCTTAGAAGACGGGGCTAACTTCCCATACTGACTAAAGCGATCGTCCGACTCAAACAGCTTATTCGCACTCCACTGCGCCGAAAACGGTGGATTTGCCACCACCGCCTCAAACCGCATTCCCTCATGCTGGGGATTCTCTAGCGTATCCTCTTGCCTCAGATCGAAATTACGATAATGCACCCCATGCAAAATCATGTTCATCCGCGCCAAGTTGTAAGTCGTGCGGTTCATTTCTTGTCCGTAAAAATCTCCGACTGATTCCACCTCCCGCGCCACCCGTAGCAGCAAAGATCCCGAACCACAAGTTGGGTCATAAACCGACTTCAGCCGCTCCTTCCCCGTGGTCACAATCTTCGCCAATACCTTAGAAACCTGCTGCGGCGTGTAAAACTCCCCTGCCTTTTTCCCCGCACCACTGGCAAACTGCCCAATCAAATACTCATAGGCATCCCCCAGAACATCGCTCTCGGTGTCTCCCAACCGAAAATCAATTTTATTCAGATGCACTAAAATCTTGGCAATTAAAGCATTTTTTGTCTTCGGAGTCCGCCCCAACTTCGTCGAATTCAGATCCAGATCCTCAAACAAATGATCAAAATCTTCCTCACTTTCCTTGCCCATTGTGGAGCGTTCAATGTTGTTTAAAACATCCGTCAAATCCCCCAAAATAAAAATTGAACTCTTTTCTAACTCCTCATCACTAATCTCATCCTTATCCGCCTGATTGCCTAATGCCCGTTTAGCCAGAGAACTAAACAACTCAGATGGCTTCAAAAAATAACCCAACTCGGCAATAGATTCCTCTTTAATTGCCTCTAAATATTCCTGCCCCTCATCCGACGACTCATCAAGCTCTAGAAAATCAATTTGATCCTCAGCCAAAATTTCATTGGCGTAAAGATGCTGACGCTCGGATAAGTACTTATAGAAAATAAACCCTAAGCAGTAATCCCGAAACTCATCGGCGTTCATCTTGCCCCGTAGCGAATCGGCAATATTCCAAAGCTGAGTTTCTAATTTTTTCTTTTGTCCGTTTTGTCCGTTCGTCATTTATCTCTCGTACTGGGCGATCGCTAGCACCGCCAAGAAGTGGTGTCTAAGCAACGTATAGACTAACACACAAGATGATTCGTTTGTACAGTGCGTAAGTCCTATTCACTTAAACTACCTGTGTTAATACCATATAACTTAAATCATTTGCTGAATTAAAAAATCCTGGGTGCGTTATTGGGTGAGAAATATTGCAGGAGTATGCAACTTAGACTGTTAGCCAGTACTTTCAGTTGGAACAAAACTCAGGGTTTGCTCAATTGATTTGAGGGCTGATTGAATATCTGTACTCAGTGCATCTGCCTCAGCTTTAATCACAGACACACCCTTCCCAATTTCTGTCAGAGATTTTTTTATAGTTCTGATTCGTCCCAAAGCAGTGCGAATTTGCTGAATTTGTTGTTCAACAGCAGTCACATCCAGTTCTGATTCAAGGGTACGCAATTTATTTAACCTTTGCTGGATCACCAAAAAGCGGATAGCAATGATTAAAAATGGATGGGTTGTGGCAATCCAATAACCTGACGAAGAAACTCCCTCTGCCCAATCACCGATTTCCTGCGCTAATCCTTCACGGGAATAACTTAAAAAAATTGCCGAATTTGCAGAACGCCGCACCATTGCTGATTGTAAATGTTGAGTGATTGCTTGGCGACCAAAAGGCTTTGAG
>NZ_JBPAOH010000191.1:0-12205 GCF_050875635.1 Tolypothrix sp. VBCCA 56010 | reverse complement strand
TGCACAAGATAAGAAATTTGAGAGCGTGCGTAAGTCCTATTGATAACCCAAGATAACCCACAACACAGGGTTAATATATTTTTGCCAAAGTGGGATGCTCCCTTTATCATCTCTGATGATAGCATAGCTTTACGCATCGATATTGATAGCATAGCTGCTCAAGTCGCTACTTCTTTGCAGGTAGAAAATCCTTTAGGTGTTTCTGCTAACAGCGCCAAAGCTGCTACAGTTAATTTTAGTCCGGGTTTTAAAGAAAACTTTCCCAGTCAAATTCAACAAATAAGAGATTGTCTTAAGCAGATATTAGAATCTGCACTAAAAGATAGTACCTCCATTGAGCAGTTTGTCGGCAATTTAGTTACAGATAGGACGAGCCGAATTTACTGTTAGGAATACAACTAAATCTAATTATTTAGCGTTGCGGGAGTCTTTCAACCGCGATTTTTATCAAATTTGTCACACTCTAGATAAGTTACTTGATTTTGGCAAAATTGAACCAGGATACATTAGTGGTAGTCTGTTGGTAGTGCCTATTGCTAACAACATTTTAGAAGAAACTTACCAAATGCGGTTGCTTGACATCGCAAATTATGCTAATGATGAATTATGGCAAAATATGCAGCAAATTAGCCACCGCAAATCTTACCCGGAGAGTTTGCGCTCTGCTATGAAAGATGCTATAGAGTTAGTCAAAAAGCTCAGAGATGGAGTTGAGAAAACACAGAGACTTGAACAGTTTAGCCAGCGTTTTAACCAGTATTATGCATTGCCATTATATGCATTTATTAGCGGCGAGGCTATGAGTGAATATTTTGCAAATGAACCTAATGAACCTGAAGATGAACGCTTCCGAGATATTTTAGCTGCATATATTCGCTTGCTGTATCCTGTGGGTAATATTTTGCCTATTGGTTGCAACTATCAAAATTTTCCTTTTGTTATTTTTAGAAGTTACAGTTTAGAAGAACTTAGACACAAAATTTTTACAGACAAGTATCTTTTAAGTTCTAATGAGTTAAATGTACTAAATTTAATTCTGTCTAGAGATAGTGTTTTCACACCCTAGAAGGTTATATGTGGTAGGTGACTGTGAACGAGTAAAATTTAAGCCTATAGATAGGGTTTTCCTCAATTTACTGAGTATAAGCTGAGGTGTATGAAATCATATTTATTAAGGAATAAATTATGCCAGGTGGTAATGCTAGCCATAAAGGTGTTTCTGCTAAACCGAATGTCAACGCTAATGGGTTGACAAATGCTGCTGCTGAAGGACCGCAAGAAACTCAGGGAGTTATCAGCAATGCTGACGATTCTACCAGAACCGACGAAGCAGAGGTAAATCCTGCTGCTGTTGAACGTCCGCAGACACCGGATGATGAGAAGTAGGATTTTGAGCGATCGCTTATTCTTTATTTAGGCGATCGCTTTGATTATAATATCAACGTTAAATCCAACACAAATCCAGGTAAAACATCTTCACCTGATAAAGAAGCAGGATTTTCTAATATCTCTACATCTTTAAGAGGACGATAAATTTCTACTCGCTTATTTTTCCTATCAATTAACCACCCCAATATTGCACCATTGTCAATATATTCTTGCATTTTCTCCTGCAATTCTTTGAGAGAATCAGTACGAGAACGCAACTCGATTACAAAGTCAGGACAAATCGGAGCAAAGCTTTCTTGTTGTTCGGGGGTTAAAGCATTCCACCGCTCAATTTTCACCCAAGAAGCATCAGGGGAACGTTTAGCACCATTAGGTAATGTAAAGCCAGTTGAAGAGTCAAAACCTTTGCCTAATTTAGTCTGTTTATTCCAGATTCCTAACTCAACAACGATATCAAAGTTACTATTGCCAGTCTCACTACCTGTAGGTGGCATAATTAATAATTCCCCTTCGGCTGTGTGTTCAAATCGATAATCGCGGTTGTTTTGACACAGTTGGAAATATTGCTCATCAGTTAAATCGATATTTAATTTTAGTGTAGAAGGTAAGGCAATTTGCAGTGCTTCCATAAACTTACCTAAATTCGGCGAGATGGTAAATACTTTCTATTTTAATCTTATATACTAAGGCGTTGGCTCCGCCCGCCGCAGGCATCGCTTGTTTTTTATCGAAGAGCGATCGCGCTTATAATTTACTTATAATATCGGCATTAAATTCAACACGAATCCAGGTAAAACATCTTCTCCTGATAAATAAGCAGGATTTTCTAGAATTTCTACTTCTTTACCTGGTCGATAAATTTCTACTTGCTTGTTTTTCCTATCAATTAACCAGCCTAAATTAGCACCATTGTCAATATATTCTTGCATTTTATCCTGCAATTCTTTGAGAGAATCAGTACGAGAACGCAACTCGATTACAAAGTCAGGACAAATCGGAGCAAAGCTTTCTTGTTGTTCGGGGGTCAAAGCATTCCACCGCTCAATTTTCACCCAAGAAGCATCAGGGGAACGTTTAGCACCATTAGGTAATGTAAAGCCAGTTGAAGAGTCAAAAACTTCGCCTAAATTATTCTGAGAATTCCAAATATCTAGTTGAGTCGTTATTTTAACATTACGTCTGCCAGTATCACTACCTGTAGGTGGCATAATTAATAATTCCCCTTCGGCTGTGCGTTCAAATCGATAATCGCGGTTTTTTTCACACAGTTGGAAATACTGCTCATCAGTCAAATTGATATTCAATTTTAGTGTAGAAGGTAAGGCAATTTGCAGTACTTCCATAAACTTACCTAAATTCGGCGAGATAGTAAATACTTTCTATTTTAATCTTATATACTAAGGCGTTGGCTTTGCCCGCCGCAGGCATCGCTTGTTTTTTGTTTAGGCGATCGCTTTGATTATAATATCGGCGTTAAATCCAACACAAATCCAGGTAAAACATCTTCACCTGATAAAGAAGCAGGATTTTCTAGAATTTCTACTTCTTTACCTGGTCGATAAATTTCTACTTGCTTGTTTTTCCTATCAATTAACCAGCCTAAATTAGCACCATTGTCAATATATTCTTGCATTTTTTCTTGCAATTCTTTCAGCGAATCAGTACGAGAACGCAACTCAACTACAAAATCAGGACAAATCGGAGCAAAGCTTTGCTGTTGTTCGGGTGTCAAAGCATTCCACCGCTCAATTTTTACCCAAGAAGCATCGGGAGAACGTTTAGCACCATTGGGTAGGGTGAAACCGGTTGAAGAGTCAAAAGCTTTACCAAGATTATTTTGACGACTCCAAGCTTGAAGTTGATAGGCTAGTTCAATATTACGGTTGCCAGTCTCACTACCTGTAGGTGGCATAATTAATAATTCCCCTTCGGCTGTGCTTTCAAATCGATAATCGCGGTTGTTTTGACACAGTTGGAAATATTGCTCATCAGTCAAATCGATATTCAATTTTAGTGTAGAAGGTAAGGCAATTTGCAGTGCTTCCATAAACTTACCTAAATTCGGCGAGATGGTAAATACTTTCTATTTTAATTTTATATACTAAGGCGTTGGCTCCGCACACCGCAGGCATCGCTTGTTTAGGATAAAAAGGAAAGGAGGCTGAATCAACTGTAACTTTTTGTCTATACAGACTTGAACCGCATATATCAATACGTGAGCAAGTACTCAGTTTGCTCTCTAAACTACCTTGGCGTTCTGAAGCTATAACAGTATGTATAGGGCGTTTTAAGAATGATTCATATATTGCTGAAAAATTGAAAGCTTTTATAAATGAACATAATGTCTATTCCTGGCATCGTGCAAATTCACTTTGGGCATTATATCAAGTAAGCGGAGCTAAAAGTATTACACCAATATGTCGAGCTTGGCTAGCTGATACTCAACTTGACTGGTACGCGAGAGTAATAGCTGCCAGGATATTACTGGAGGTTCCAGGACAACATGCTTACTTTATGGAATGCTTACAGCGAGAGCAAAATTTGCTTAAGAGCGATGCTGAAGAAACAGCTATTCTCCGCCAGGAATTAGCTTATGGCGCTTTTCAAAGAATTAAAACATTTAACAAGCAATTGGCATTATTTCGTCTAATTTGTCTGGATAAAAGCCCATTGCTTCAACATCTTGCTGTTTATCTTCTTCAACAGCCTGAATGTAAAGTCAGTTGGGATGATTTAAATCCGTATCACCAGCAAATTAACAAAATATCAGGTTTAATCAAAAAATTGGGTTTATCTACAGATGTACCAAAACTCTGTTTTATCTCCCAGACACTCTCAAATATGTATAGTGTTTCTTTACCAGATTGCGATCTTCGTTTATGTTATGCCAAACACTATGATAAAGCAGTTGAGCAGTTGCGTGAGTCTGTAATAAACTATCATAAATCACCCAGTTCATATGTCAGCAATTTTCATCAATTTTCGCATATTACTCTTATTGCCTTTTATGAGGTTGTCTTGTCTTCAGAAACAGGACTTTATGATACAGGATACGCAAATCTCCTTGAAAGAAAGGTTTTAAAAAACACTCTTCCACATAGTATCGCTATTTGGGAACGACTGAATTCTATGCGAAATCGTGTTGACCATCCGGTAGATAGAAAAACAAAATCACATGCCACGAAGATTACTGTTAAAGAAGTTGAATTTCTACACAAACAACTTCAGGTTGCACTTCAAGAAATGTTTGATGTTTGGTTGAATTCGCCGGCATCTGCTACTACCTTGACTGCACCAATTAGCACATCAACACTATAATTTCTTGCAAAACAATTTTTTGAGCAACAATAGTAGTGGCGAATACCTACTAGCAATAAATTTATGGCATTAGCGATCGCCCTTTCCCAAAATCTCAACTAGGCGATCGCCTGTTTTGGCTGTAGTCGCGATCGCACTCCACAACCTTTTACCCGCAAGCGCTATATTAAAGCTAAATATTCCAACTGTCTACGAGTTGGTTTCTGCAATGGAAAACACAATAAATACGATTGAAGAAAGTGACGAAAACACCGAAGCGATCGTTGCTCAAGCGATGGAAATCCAAGATAAAATCAATCAACACCTCAAACAATTATCCTTAGAACGCTTACAAGTTGTCGCTGATTTTGTAGCTTACCTAGCAGATAAAGAGAGTGAGGAAGCAACTCAAGAACTTGAGAAAATTCCTGGCTTTGTTGAATCCTTTGAAAAGGGTAAGAAAGACATTTCTGAAGGTCGCATTACACCTCTTGAGCAACTCAAAAGGAAGTATAGCGATTCCCACTCAGGTGAGGTACAAAATTATATGGCGGGTTGTAGGGGCAAAGGCTAGCCGTGCCCCTACGGGTGTACCTCATTAAACCGAGAAACGCTATATTAACTTGTATAATATCGACCTGAGCGAGGAGGCAAAGCAGTTTTTTGAGGCAGCATCAGCTAAATTACAACAACGTCTAGATCGTGGCTTTGAGCAGCTACAGCAAAATCCTCGTTTTCACCCAAACATCAAACCTCTCAAGGGAAACTATTCTGGCTACTACCGTTTTCGGGTTGGCGATTATCGGATAATCTACTCGATTGATGATGAAGCTATGCAGCTATTAGTAGATACAATTGCTCACCGCAGCGAGGTTTACGACTCATAACTTTACCGCAAACAGCGAATTGCTTCTAAAAGCCCCCGCGCTTTATTTAACGTTTCTTCATACTCCTTCTCTGGCTGGGAATCAGCTACCAAACCGGCACCAGCTTGCACGGTGACTTTACCATCATGTACTACCATTGTGCGGATAGCGATCGCACTATTTAACTGCCCTTCAAAATCGTAATATCCATACACGCCAGAATACACACCCCGCCGACACGGTTCTAACTCGTGTATAATTTCCATTGCCCTTATTTTCGGTGCGCCGCTGACTGTACCCGCTGGAAAGCAAGCCTTGAGCAAATCCCACGCACTTTTACCCGATGCCAGTTTACCCACAACATTACTGACAATGTGCATTACATGAGAGTATTTTTCTACCACCATTAATTCATCAACTCTCACGCTACCGCTTTCGCACACTCGCCCCAAATCGTTACGCCCTAAATCTACCAGCATTACGTGTTCGGCGATTTCTTTAGGGTCTTGTAGCAAATCTGCGGCTAAAGCTGCATCTTCCTGGGTTGTCTTACCTCGCGGACGGGTTCCGGCGATCGGACGGACTGTGGCGATTATATCATCTGCATCGCGTTCTGCTTTCACCATCACTTCTGGACTGGAACCGATAATTTGCCAATCATTGAAGTGAAAGTAAGACATGTAAGGCGAAGGATTAATTTGCCGCAGAGAACGATAAAGCGCAAAGGGGTCGCCAGTGTATTCTGTTGATAATCGTTGGGAAATTACTACTTGAAAAATGTCCCCCGCTTTGATATAATCTTTCGCTTTTTCAACTTGGGCGCAAAATTCATCTCGCGTGAAGTTGCTTTTATACTCCCCCACTTCCCCACTCCCCCGCTCCCCCACTCCTCTACTTCCTGGTGGTGTCCATTCTAAGATGGTATTTTGCGGCGATAAGGGTAGAGATAACTTGTGAACCATCTGGGTGACGCGATCGCACGCTTGTTGGTATGCTGCTTGTAAATCTACTTCTGAGTCACGTAAATCAGCATAAGCAACTGCCCAAATTTTTCGCTTCACCTGATCGAAAATCAACAGGTGGTCTATCTGCATCCATAACCCATCCGGGATATTTCGGTCATCTTGGGCATGAATTGGCACGCGCGGCTCAATCCAATTAATTAATTCATAGCCCCAAAAGCCAAATAAACCGCCAATTCCCGGCGGTAATTGCGGTAACTTTACTGGATGAAAAGGTTCTAAACATTTACTTAAAGCTGCAAATGGATCGCCTTCAAAGACAACTTGCGAACCATCCCGATGCGTTTGAGTCGTGCAATCTCCCCTTGCTGCCAAAATCCACAAAGGATCGCAACCCAGTAAACTATAACGTCCCAGTTTTTCCCCGCCTTCTACCGACTCCAACAAAAAGCTATAAGGCTGACCCGCACAGACTTTATACCAAGCAGATACTGGCGTATCCAGGTCTGCTACCCACTCTTGATACACCGGGACAAAATTACCTTGTTTAGCTTGCTCTTGAAATTCGGCAAAATCGGGAAAAATCATAATTTAGGGCAATGGGCATTGGGCATTGGGCAATGGGCATCGGGCAAGTGGGCATCGTCCAAGTGGGCATCGGCAACGGGAAAAACTATTACCTATTACCAATGCCCATTACCCATTACCCATTACCCTAGTTCCTATATATCGTAGCCATATTTACCGCTGAACTTAAGTTTAGCGGGGCTGGGGTTGGTGCCGATGTTGCGTGGAACATAACCGACTTTTTCACGACCTGGGTTTACCTTTTCAGGGAAGACACCATCAGCCGGGTGCAAATACTGGGTTTCGCCGTTGGGATAAATCCGGTAGATTTTGTAGTCTGTGATTTTGAATTTCCGGAGTTGACCGCCAAAAGCGATACCGTATTCTTTACGAGCCAAGTAAAGCAGATTTTCGCCTTGGCGCATGATAGCAGAGCCGCCTGTAGGCATTTCAAACACTTGCTCCTTGGGGCTAGTCCAGGTGATAGCGTACTTTTCTTCTTCGTATGCTTTTGAAAGCAAACCGCCAGTGCTGCCACCGAATATGGGAGTTTGTCCAGTTAGTGTTTCTGCCATAAAAAAAATTGTCTCTCAACGTTTTTAGGGCATCGTAACACTGCGACCTGGGTCATGTTGCGATCGCGTTATAGACTGTAACAGTTCTTTGTTAATTATTGGGCAATGGGCATTGGGCATTGGGCAATTGTTTAATGGGCAATTGTTTAATGGGCAATTGTTTAATGGGAATTAAAAAAACTCAAGAACGTAATGCGCGTTCTAATAGGATTCCTTCCATGCCCAATGCCCCATGCCCCATGCCCAATGCCCCATGCCCAATGCCCTATGCCCCATGCCCGATGCCCAATTCCTCACTTTTTTGACTGACAATCGGGATGGTAAAGTGAAACTCACTGCCTTTGTCTTTGCCCCTTGAGTCAGCCCAAATTTCACCGCCCCAACCATTGACAATTTGGCGACATATTGCTAGTCCTAAACCAGTGCCGCCAGTTGTACGTCGCAGTGCTCCCTCTTCTTGATAAAAGCGGTCAAAAACTACTTCTAGTCGATTCGGTTCAATACCGCGTCCAGTATCAGCCACAGTTACCTCAACCATCCGATCGCTGTTGCGAGTCGCCTTAATGGTAATCTGTCCTTGTGGAGGTGTAAATTTGCAAGCGTTATCGACGATTTTTGCTAGTACCTCTACTAACCAATCGCCGTCTGCTCTAATCAAAGGTAGATTTGGGGCGATTTTACTCTTGATTTTCGGCTGCTTTTCTGTCTTCGAGCGAGTGCGAAAGCGGCTAATTGCTAGTTCCACGCACTCTTCTATCGTCAAAGATTCTGGATGCCATTCTACCCGACCACTTTCTAAGTTAGAAAGTGTTAAGAAATCTTGCACCAGTTTCCGCATTCGTTCGGAGTCAGCTAGAGCCGTACTCAGCATCACTTGTTGCAATTCTAGAGGCATATCCGGTTCGCTGGCGAGGCTTTCCAAGCAGACCTGAATCGTGGATAGAGGAGTGCGGAGTTCGTGTCCGGTGATGGCTATAAGGTTGCTGCGGGTGCGGTCGAGGGCTTCTAGTTGTTGGTTGAGGTCTTCTAGGTTAGCATAAGCTTCAGCTTGGATGAGAGCCGAGCCAACTTGGGTGGCGATCGCTTTGACTAAATCCAATTCTCCAGCTTGCCACTGATGCGGAGGCAAACCGCAATAATGCAACTCGACTATGCCTAACAATCGTCCTTGAAATAATACTGGTTCCATCAGCATTGAACGAATCGCAAACTTTTTGGCGATTAAAGAAAGTTCCTTATCACTGTTAATGCGATCGTCATTGAGACTATTGACAACGCTGATACCCTCACCCTGTTGTACGATCGCCTGAAATAAAGGATTATTTCGTAAATGCCAAGTTTGCCCGACAACAGATAAAACACCAGGACTCAAAAACTCGTGTTCTATTTTCGCGCTTGCCGAAGTCGCTTGAGCGCGGTAAATTAAACACCTCGAAGCTTCTAGATGTTGTCCTAGTTCTTGCACTGCGACTTGGAGAACTTCTTGAGGATTAAGCGATCGCCTAATTGCCGTGCTAATCGAGTTGATCAAGCGCTCTTTGCGTGCTTGAGCGGCAATTGAACGATAAGCTTTGTGTAATTTGTACTGACTCGCTTGCAAGTAAGTCACCAAACGCTGCACAAACGGGTCAGTATCAATGTCACAAAAATCTAAAGGTATTTCTTCTACTTTTGAGTAGCTTGACAGCAAATCCTGAGTCACTTTTCTGTCACCCCGATGCACCCCAATACCAAATCTCTGTCGTACTTGCTCAACTTTGCTTGCCAATTCTGGTCTGTAAATTATAATTCTGTCTAATAGCAACTCGGCTGCTTTCAAGCTCACTTCTCGCTCACTAGTCCAAATCCCCTCAAATCTTCGCGCTGTCTCCATATCCAAACCGATGTTTAATTCTGGCATCGGCTTATTCTTAGTCACAGAGCCTTGGCTTTCTCGGCACACCAAGCAAGTTGCATAGTTTTGGGCAATCACCACCAAATGCCATTCGTGACTTAAAGCATCTTCTTGCTCAAAGGCGATTTTTTCATAGTATTCCGAGCTATTAGTGAAATCCGTTTCCGGTGCAGCTAACACGTATAGTTGATTGCTGCGATCGGCAAGTCGCTGATATCGATGAGCTTCTTGGCGGTAGAATCTCTCTCGTTGGAAGCTCGCAATCACTAAAGGTTCGTCTAAAGTTGCCGCCAAAACCTGATCTTCCATCGCATGGGAGAGCGCTGTTAGAGAAGCTTTGAAATATAGCTGGGGTCGAACGTGAGGTAGCGTCTGTAGCAGATCGCTCAACACAGAAGTCGAAATGCTCATGAATGTCTTTAACGAAGCCCAAGTTGGACAATATCCACGTCACAGCTGCATTGTACAAATTACAACGGACTTTCAAGTTAAGTAGATTGCAATATGTAAAGAATCCTGAATATATTTTTCAGCTTTCCCAAAAGCGCAGCGTTAGCATATCACTTAAAAGGAACGCATACGAGTTTCTTTACAAAATTCAAAGTCTTTCCTTCATAGTATATTTTTCCTCAATAATCAAATACACCACAACGAACAATGTTCTGACATTAAATGTAACGCTACTAACATGTATTGGTAGGCAATTCCAACAAGCGTGATAAATTCGATTCCCCCTAACTGCTGACTTTGGGGAGTCAGCAGTTAAATTACATAATCAACAACTTAGATGAAAAAGCTTTTCTAAGTATTATGACATCAATTAGTATAAATTTTTGTCAATAAATAATACAAAACTTAACAAACTATTTTCTTGTCGGCAATGTTTATATTAGTCACACATTAGTACATATTTGGGATGAGTAGCTTTGGTGTGCAATTATCTTTTTTTTCCACACGAAAGCTATTAAATAAAAGGTTTTATGCTTTTCTAAATATTTTAATTTGATTGTTGTAAGTTTCAAATTAAATGTATCAGCATTTACACTATACTTAATACCCTCAAGAACTCAATTACGGATAAGACATTAGTATTTATTGCACGTAATTCTTCAGTGTATTGCTAAATATAGTAATTTCAGGTAATATACTTTAGTCGAGAAAATTCCAGAATTTTTAAGTAATGTAACACAAGTAAATCTCTGCCTTTTACTCACAGCAGTTAATGCAATTACAACAGAGTAAAATCGGCTGAATCCTTGGCAAGCATAAGCCCTGGTGGGGGGAGAATGATGCCATATTAAATAAAAAAAGCACCGAAAATCATTCTCCAAAGCCTTAATTCAAAGCAGATAAAATTTACCCGATTTTCCACCATCAGGGCTTTCAACACTAAACAAACATACATGGCATATGAGCTGAAATTTCAAGAAACAATTAGTTTCTTGGATTCAAATTTATCAAGCTCGTGTGCTGAAATTTACCTGCTCAGGTGAGACATGAGAATTGCCCAAATTTCTCCTTTATGGGAGCGTGTTCCTCCCTTTCGCTACGGCGGTACAGAACTAATTGTCAAGCTAGTCACCGATGAATTAGTTCGGCGCGGTCATGAAGTTACTTTATTTGCCTCCGGTGACTCAATTACTACAGCAAAGCTGCGCTCAGTTCATCCCCAAGCTTTGCGACTCGACCCCAAAATTAAAGAGCCATCAATTTACGAGCAAATGATGCTTGCCGAAGTTTATCAACAAGCTCATCATTTCGACATTATTCACTCCCACGTAGGCTATAACTCCCTTAGTTATTGCAGTTTTGTGAAAACGCCCACCGTCCATACAATGCATGGCATTTTCACACCTGATAACGAAAAAATATTCCGAAAATTTGCTTGGCAACCTTTTATCAGCATCAGCGAGGCACAACGAGAACCCCGCTTAGGTTTAAACTACATCCATACCGTCTACAACGGCATTGACACTGCCGTTTATCCGTTTTATCCCGAACCAACCCAACCTGCATATCTTGCCTTTGTCGGGCGAATATCTCCGGAAAAAGGACCAGTCCAAGCGATTAAAATAGCGCGTGCGGTTGGCTTACCTTTGAAAATGGCTGGTAAAATTGACGTTGTAGATAAAGAGTTTTATACAGAACAAGTCGAACCGCTAATTGACGGCGAACAAATTCAGTACTTGGGTGAAATTTCCCACGAAGACAAAGTTAAACTGCTAGGTGGAGCGAGTATCACTTTGTTCCCCATCAATTGGCGAGAACCTTTTGGTTTAGTGATGATTGAGTCAATGGCGACCGGTACACCTGTAATTGGTATGGGGTTAGGTTCAGTACCAGAAGTGATTGCTCACGGCAAAACTGGTTTTGTTTGTCACTGTCTGGAAAAAATGATTGAAGTTCTTCCAGATGCGATGAAAATA
Source organism: Tolypothrix sp. VBCCA 56010 (assembly GCF_050875635.1). Classification (NCBI taxonomy): domain Bacteria; kingdom Bacillati; phylum Cyanobacteriota; class Cyanophyceae; order Nostocales; family Tolypothrichaceae; genus Tolypothrix; species Tolypothrix sp. VBCCA 56010. Next base: position 229 of record NZ_JBPAOH010000191.1, on the reverse strand, counting down.
GACCGTCAGACTTGTCGGGAGTATGTTGTTAGCCGCTTTAGCGTCGAGTCGATGACCGATGAGTATGAAAAAGCTTACGCGATGGTGCTTTGAAGGGGATTAGGGACTTTCTTGACAGGGAGACAAGGAGACAAGGAGACAAGGAGACAAGGAGACAAGGAGACAAGGAGACAAGGAGACAAGGAGACAAGGAGACAAGGAGACAAGGAGACAAGGAGACAAGGAGACA
>NZ_JBPAOH010000190.1:0-12440 GCF_050875635.1 Tolypothrix sp. VBCCA 56010 | reverse complement strand
TTTTTAATGAGCTAAAACAATTGCGTAGTGGGTACAAGCCCCTACTGATTGAAATTATGTCCGCATGAATTACTAATTATGAATTGCCGCTACGCGGCTTGACTTTCTCTTAGTCCACGGAGGTGGACTTCGTTTGTGTAGTAGCGAATTCTATTCGCCCTTTTCAAACTAATTCTAAGGTTCCGCCCTCGCTTTTAATTAACTCTAAATAAAAGCCTTCAATTTGCCGCAATTCGTCATGAGTACCGCGTTGTACAACCTTACCACGATTGAGAACAATAATTTCATCGCAATCGCGAATTGTACTCAAGCGATGCGCCACAATCAAGCAAGTACAACCCCGCAACCGTAAGTTTTGGTCAATAATCTTCTCTGTCTCTGCATCCAACGCACTTGTAGCTTCATCCATCAGCAAAATTGAGGGATTATTAACTAAAGCGCGGGCTATTTCTAAGCGTTGTCGCTGTCCCCCACTCAAATTGGTTGCACCTTCTAACAAGTCTGCGTTATATCCACCGGGAAGCGATCGCACAATTTCATGCACGGCAGCATCACGGCAAGCTTGCATCAAGTTGCTATCAGGTATAGTCGTATCCCACAATGTCAAATTGTCGCGAACGCTACCAGCAAACAGCGTAATATCTTGTTCTATAGTTGCAATCGAATTTACCAACACTTGATGCGGAATTTGCGATCGCATTTGTCCATCCAAGTACATTAAACCAGACCAAGGTTCGTATAATCCAGCCACCAGTTTGGCGATCGTTGATTTTCCGGAACCGCTACCGCCCACCAATGCCACTCGCTGTCCCGGTTTGAGTGAAAGACTAAAATTTTCAATCAAAGGCGGTGCAGTTCGATTGTAGCCAAAGGTGATATCGCGTAGTTCGAGATATCCCTCCAGTTTGGGAGAGGGGGGGAGTGGGGGAGTGGGGGATGGGGAGAGTGGGGGAGTGGGGAGACAAGGGAGACAAATTTCCCCCTTGTCCCCCTTGTCCCCCTTGTCTCCTTGTCCCCTTGTCCCCCCCTCTCCCCTTCTCCCCCTCTCCCCCTCCTCTTGCGTCGGATTTTGCAAAACATCATCCAACCGATTTAAGTTTCCTTGCAGTTCTTGTAAATCGCCGCCTAAACTGATAAGTTGATTCACAGGTTGCATAAACTGCTGCATCAAAGATTGAAATGCTACCAGCATCCCAATAGTCAAAGCACCATCCATGACGCGCAATCCCCCAACAACGATTAATAACATTGAGGTAATACCAGACAAAAATGCGGCGAAGATTCCTAACCCTTGATTTAAGTTGTCCATATCTTGCCGGACATTAATTGCTTTGGCGTAATATCCTGCCCAACGAGTAAAGAAATCTGATTCTAAACCGGAAGCTTTCAGGGTTTCCATACTTTGCAATCCGGCGATCGCTATTCCGCTGACTTTGCCTTCTTCTTGCATCAAGCGGATATTTGTATCTACGCGCAATCGTGCTACCCACTGTAAGGCTACCAGATTAACGACAACGAAAGCAATACCAATCAACGTTAACATTTTGTCGTATTGCAGCATGACAACGGCGTAAAAAATCACCATCACAGCGGAAATTATTGTTGTTGCCAGTTTACCAGAGAGGAGATTTGCAAGGCGATCGTTTAATTGAATTCGGCTGCTAATTTCTCCGGCAAAGCGTTGGTCATAAAAGCTGACCGGAAGGTGGAGAAGATGCCAGATAAACTTACTCGACATTCCCATTGCCAGCTTGATTTTCATCCGTCGCAATAGCTGTAATTGCAATCGCGTTAATAACCCGCTTAATAATGCTGTAAATAGCATTGCAAATATCAGCGGACGCAACCAATCTTCGCGACCTTGAACTAACACTTGATCGACAAATACCTGTGAAAAAGTCGGCATCGCCAACCCAGGTATTACAAGGAAAAAACCCGCTAACACGCAGTAAATCAGCGACCACATGCTCCCTTGCAAGCGTGACCGCAACGCCCAAAATATATTTGGTTTACGTCCTCCTTTCTTAAATTCTGGACTCGGTTCAAATACTAGTACAACTCCGGTAAAAGCCTCGCTGAATTCTGATAGCGAAACTATGCGTCGTCCTGTTGCCGGGTCATTGAGAAAAACGCACTTTTTGCTAAACCCTTCAACAACCAAAAAGTGATTAAAATTCCAAAATACAATATAAGGACACGCGATTTGTTGCAAAGCTTCTAAATCTACTTTGAAGCCTTTGGCTTGTAAATTATAACTTCGAGCCGCATTTAGCACATTTGAGGCTTTACTTCCATCCCGCGAGATACCGCAAGCTTGGCGGAGTTCTGCTAGGGGAACGATGCGATTGTGGTAGCCTAAAATCATACCCAGAGATGCTGCCCCACATTCTACTGCTTCCATTTGGAGTAAGGTAGGTGTGCGGCGGATACGGTGAGATTTGGCGGGCTTTTTTAATAGTTTTTTACGAATTTGTTTAAACATAAATTAGAAGTTTTTGAGGTTTATACCAAAACACAATCACGCTTTTATTTCCACAACCGCCTATGGCTGTAAGCCACAGGCTAATAGCTAAATGAAATGCTTGCTTAGTACAACTTTGCATAAGTTCATAACCAAAATATGAATGAAGACTCTGCGTACCTTTGCGCTAACTGGTGCGTGACTCTGCGTTAAAAAAAGCTACGAATTAATGAAATGCTTGCTTAGTCGTCTTGAGACGACTTATGCTATTAGCCATAGGTTTAAACCTATGGCGGGTAATGCACCTAATACAAGATTTCAGCCATTCATGCAACCTTAGCCTAGTTAGCGAAGTATTAGCTTTAATTCTCCTTACTTTTCCCTTTTCAAATAACTATTTAGAGACAGGGCAAACTGATGCAGTAGGGAGAGAAGATAACGTAGTTTCGGGTGCTTGGGTAACAAGCATGATTTTACCGTCAGCAGTTTTTACCCAGCCTTGAGCCTCGACGAGTGTAGTTTGTGTAGGTGGAATGCTGGATGTTGACGATGATAGGACTTACGCACCCAAGCAACAAACCATAAATGAGGGTGGTCAAAAGGAGCCAGTTGCGTGGGCGGCTCTGCCGACTTGAGCAATCTGGCGTTCAATAGTCAATAGTCAAGGGGAGCCAGCCGCTTCGCGTGGGTTTCCCGACTAAGCAGACTGGCGTTCAGAATCAAGATTTTTGGACTGTTGACTTGATGAGATTACAACATCAGCCCCATCCAATCAAAATAATTTTCCTAATACTCATCCATGTTTAAGGTTTGAAGAAAGCAGGTTTCAAGAGATAGTTTCGCTCTTAGGGGAAAGCAGGAAAAGGCTGATGATAACCAGTCGTGGATGATGCCTCTCAAAAACGGTCGTTTTTGAGAAGAGGGGTATATCTCTAAAAGTTCTCAATGCGGGGTAAACTGCAATGCCTGATAGATAGCTTCAGGATTGGCAGCAATAACCTTAAGATATGCCTTTGCTGTCTGATCTGGTTCGCTGCGTCCTTGCTCCCAGTCCCGCAATGTGCCAAGCGGGATATGGTAACGCGCTGCAAATTCTTCCTGCGTCAATTGCAACGCACGGCGGATAATTTTTACACGGGATACCCGCTTCATACGGGCTAAATCTTCATCTGTAAGCGGTTGTGCATCAGGATCGCTAAGAGCAACCGCGTGAATTTCTTCTTCGGTCATGTGACGCATAGGCTGTTCTGGAAACGGTCGCTCGCTACCGTCAGCTAACACCTCAACCACCGTCCCATCCTTGTGCATTCTCGCGGTAATAGTCGTTTCGTTCATTCCTTGTTGCCTCCCGTGCCGATATTATTCTAGTTTTCTCCCCTCGTTCCGTATATACGACCATCAAAAGCCTGCTGTCTGCTATGCCAATACGGATAAACCTTTCCTCACCGTAAGCTTTTCTGTCATCCAGTTTCTCAATGCCGAACGGGTCACGAAATACCTTAACCGCTTCGTCAAAACGCACACCGTGCTTGGTGTAGTTTGCGATCGCCTTTTCATAGTCCCATTCAAAGTTATCTGCATCATTCATAAATATACGGGATGCCAGTAGTTATGTCAATTGTCCACTGGAAACCAAGCGTTATGACACATTTTAGACTTGGTTTACGTCCTCCTTTCTTAAATTCTGGACTTGGTTCAAATACCAGCACAACTTCGGTAAAAGCCTCATACCCAGAGATGCTGCCCCACATTCTACTGCTTCCATTTGTAGTAAGGTAGCTGTGCGGCGAATACAGTGAGATTTTGCGGATTTTTTTAATAGTTTTTCACGAATTTGTTTAAACATAAATGACCTCCCTCCAAACCTCTCTCCTCGTAGGAGAGAGGCTTTGATTATTTGTACCTTTCGCTTTCAAATAACTATTTAGAGACAGGGCAAAGGTTTGCAGTGACGCGAGAAGATGGCGTAGCTTCGGGTGCTTGGGCAACAAGCATGATCTTACCGTCAGGAGTTTTCACCCAGCCTTGCGCTTCAACGATCGCCTGACGGGAAGTCGAAGGTAGATTGATTGTTGAAGTATTTGGTTTAACAGAGCGATACTCGTTTGGAGTCACTGAGCGATCGCTATCCAATGTTGCTAGTTGAGTTAAGTTTGGTGTACCGTTAAGAGGTTGTGTAGCGTTAGGTGGTATACCGCGTCCGGTGACGATAAACTCACCTAGGGGTTTTTTCGCATTTCTACCTCTAGGACAATCCTGAGCAATTTGGTTGCTAGCATCAATGACTTGTCCTGGTAATTCCACTAGCCCTTGCGTCGGTTGGATATCTGGTTGGATAATGTTGATTTGTCCTTGGACACCTAATTCGGAACTCGCAGTAATATCATTTGTTTGGTCTGATGGTTTCGGACGGGCTTCGATACCGAAAATCCCCTGAGTGCGAATGTTAATATTACCACCTGTGCCAGAGAAGGCATTGGCTGTAATGTCGCTGTTTTCTTTCGGTACGGCGACGATGAATGGAGCGTTAATCGTGATATTACCGCCGTTACCGCCTGCTTGTTGATTGCCTGCTGTTGCAGAAATTTGACTATTGCGACGCAGTAGAAGTAAATCAGAGTTAAGGTTTATGTTACCGCCATCGACTGCACGAGATTCGGCGCTAATCGTGCCTTGGTTGTCGAGGGTCAGGCGAGGTGTATTGACGATGATATTTCCAGCAGAACCTGTTGCGGTAGAGCGAACCGAGAGACTGCTATTTGGTGAAATCTGAACAACACGGCGAGGAAACTGGCTTAAGCGACTAGAGTAGGTTGGGTCGCTACCCGCAATATCGACTTTATTTTTTGCATTAATTGTAATTGTGCCAGCAGAACCGCTGCTTTCGCTGGTGGTGAAAATTTGCCCGCCATTTAGTAGTTGTAAACTGTCAAGAGTAATATTGATATTTCCTCCGGTTTTATCGTTAAAAGTGCGAGCATCTATTACAGCACCATCGCGAACTGTTAGCTGTGGTGCTGTAATTGTGATATTTCCACCTTTCCCTTTACCAACAATTGTCGGTCCAGTTCCAGGGATAGCAGGATTATCCCCTGTGGTTGAGAAAATAGCACTGGAGCGTTTTGTCTCCTCATCGATACCTGCAACTGTGATAGGCTGCGTCGCAACAATGGTTATATTAGCTGCATCTCCATCACCAAAAGTACTAGCATCGATTTGTGAGCCGTTGAGTAGTTCTAAGGAGCCAGTGGAGATATTTATATCGCCGCCCTTTCCGACTGCATTTTGATTAACCCCGCTAAAAATGTTGCTATTGTCAAAAGTGATGCGATCGCGGGCGTTGATGATAACATTGCCTGCATTGCCCTTTCCATCTGTCGTGGCACTCACCGCTGCGCCATCTCTCATAAATAAAGATCCAGTTATAATCTCGACGTTGCCACTATTACCAACCGCGCCAGGTAGCACTAGGCTCTGAGCACCACTACGCTGTTGTCTGTTAAGGCTTCCTGCAAATTCAATACGATCTCGCGCATTGATCGCAACATTGCCTGCATTTCCTTGTCCGCTAGTTGCTGCTTGAAGTACTCCGAGATTAGTACCTGTTAGTGTCCCCGTGTTGACACGAATATCTCCCCCCTTACCGCTACCGCTCTCTTCGACTTGGTTAGCGATAGCTGCACGATTATTCAAGGCAATTTGATTGCGAGCGTTGATGATAATATTGCCTCCATTGCCTTTTCCAGAAGTAATCGCAAATATTTGTGCGCTATTATCGAGCAATAGCGATCCAGTGGCGATCGCGATGTTGCCTCCCTGACCTGTTGCGCCAGAAGCCACTCGGCTAAAGGCTCCACTGGCTGCACTGCTTCTCCCCTCAAAAGAGACGCGATCGCGAGCGTCGATGAGAATGTCTCCTGCATTTCCCTGTCCAAAAGTGGTTGTTTGCAGTTGGGCACCTCTGGTAGTGGAAAGTGACCCTGTGCTAATGCGAATGTTGCCTCCGTTTGCGCGACTTACGAAGTTAAAGATTTTCGCACCATTATCTAGGGAAACTTGATCGCGAGCATCAATGAGAATATCTCCCGTATTCCCCTGTCCAACGGTAAAAGCACTCATGAGAGCTCCATCCGTGAGGGACAACGAACCTGTATTGATGCGAATGTTGCCGCCAATGCCAACCCCCTCCTCTTGAATGCCATTGACTATCCGTGCATCGTTCCTTAAGGAGACCCGATCGCGAGCATCAATGAGAATATCTCCCGTATTCCCCTGTCCATAAATCTGTGCTGATATTCCTGCACCATTCGTCATAGAAAACGACCCTGTGCTGATGCGGATATTTCCTGCATTACCTTTGCCAGTTTTTTCGACATTACCAAAGATAATCGCACCGTTGTCTAAAGAAACTTGATCGCGGGCATTGATAATAACATTACCCCCATTGCCTTGTCCAGAGACACTAGCACTGAGGCGAGCGTTATCGGTTAAAAATAACGATCCAGCCGTAATCCGAATATCACTACTATTGCCCGATTGATTTTCAAATACGTTATTTCTAATACGACTGCTTTCTCTGATTTGGATTGTACCTGTCGCATTTAAAGTAATATCCCCAGTTTGACTATTTCTTGGTTCACCTGTTCCGATACCTGAAGCGATAAAGCTGTTACCTGAAATATCTAAGTTGCGAGCATTAATTGTAATACTGCCACCATTACCAGCTACCACGAAAACTTCAGCGGCAAACAGCGAGATATCTGCCCGTGGTAAATCGGTTGGAATGCTGAAACTATTATCTGGATTCAGTTCAACCGTCTTTGCTTCTGCGTTCCCTTCGAGGTTAGCACCAATTGCAGCAAGTTCAATTCGTCCGCTTAGAGTAGCCAGTATGCCTCCGTTTAACTCAACATCGCCACCGATCAAACTAAGGTTTTGTCCTGGGTCTACAGCTAGAACAGCTTGGCTTGTAATCTTGCCAGAATTAATCTGATTAAACAACAACCCCGAAGGCTGAACCGTCAACAATGGCGGTGCTTGAGGATTCGTCGCACTAAAATTTCCCTGATTCCCAAATTGAATCGCATTCGCTGTCGTCCCCAAAAACGAACCCCGCACATCCAAGCGGGCATTCTGCCCAAATAAAATACCATTGGGATTAATTAAAAACAGATTCGCCGTACCATCAACACCCAAAGTCCCGAAAATATTCGATGCATTCCCACCCGTTACCCGCGTTAGTATATTTTCCACTCCAACAGGGTTGCCAAAATACACTCTTTGCCCATCACCTACATTAAACTGACTGAAACTATGAAAAAGATTGCTCCCCCGTTGAGCGCCACCGTCAATTTTGTCACCTGGTACGCCATTAATTAAAACATTCGGAGTCAGTCGAGAAGCTTCTCCCAGCGTGTTATCTGGGGTAATTTGTGCGTGTGCGGGAGCGCACGTAAGTATAAAAGCGCTGGTAAATAATAATTTTTGCAGCAATTTCTGTAGTTGATGCATTACAAAGTCTCGGTAGGGGTAGTAAACACGTTGTATTTAAGTTACATATATCACTATTTATGACTATGTTTAACTAATGCAGTTGGTAGGGTGTGTAATGCCGTAGGAAGATCGCACCTTGAATTACTCATGGTGCGTTGCGCTATGCGACAACGCACCCTACTTCATCCCATACCCGACCAATCTTTGAGAATTGGTAACACAAACTCGATGGGTTTGCGTTTTTCTACTGTTATCCGCACTGAGGTTGTGGTTCCTGGTGTCATTTTTAGCTGCGGTCCGGTGGACGATGACCAGCGATATTTGCTGAAAGTGGAAGAATCGGGCTGAAGTTCCGTAAATACCGCAAGTTGTGGTCCTTGCCCCATAACACTAGGTAAAATATCCGCATTGCCAATTAAACTGACTGCACCTTGCTGTGTCACCGGAAATGCAGATATATTTGTTACTTTGGCTTCGATGCCGCCGAATTCTTCGCGCTTGACTGTTGAGGGTGTGATTTGTACTTGACTACCCGGTTTAATTTTCTTGCCTTCACTTACGGGCAAAAAGGCAACATTAACTAATTTAGCAGATGACTCTTGGGCAGCGATCGCACCAATTCCTACACCTGGTTCTAACTGTTGCCCCGGTTTGGCGGTAATTTCCAAAACCCTCCCCGTGTAATCACTCTTTACTTGACTACTCTTTTGTAACTGTAATTCCAACTGAGCAATCAAACGTTGGGTTTCTTGAATTTCTTTTGTACGGGTAGTATTAATAGTTAAATCTTGTTCCTTTTGCGTTGCTTGACGGCTATCCAATGCTTTCAATTGCGCTGACAACTCGTTAACTTGATTGAGGTTGCGGAGATATTCACGTTCAGCATCCGCTTGTTTTACTTCCAATTGATTTAATTGCGATTCTGCTTCGTTGATTTGTGCTTGGGCATTAATATATTCTTGCCGTGCCTGTAACGCCATATCTTTAGGAACTGCACCTTGGCGAAACAGATTTTCCCGCTCATTCCACCGCTGCTTCAACGTCGGTTGCAATTCGCGTAACGTTTGCAAATTCTGTTTGAGATTTTGGCGATCGCGTTTTAACACTTCCAATCCTTTCGAGCGTAAAATGGGAGTGAGGGACTGTACCGTTTGTAGACTTTGCTGTATCGTCCGTCGCTGCTCTTGCGTCGCTGTTTGTTCCAGAGCAAAACGCTGCATCTGCACTTGTGTTGCAGTTTGGTCTTGCAGTCGCAACTGTCCCAGTTTATCGCGGGAAAGCTGCAATTGCTTTTTTAACTCAGATTGGTCAATCGTCGCCAAAACTTGACCTTTTTTCACCATTTCCCCTACTTCCACATTTAATTCCAGAATCCGTCCGGGGTTAGATGCCTGAACTGTGACAACTTTACTCGGATAAATTAGCACTCCTCGACCTGTAACAATAATCGGGATGCGTCCCTTGATACTCCATGTCAATCCAGCCGCAACCAACGAACCAAGTGCAAATAAAGAAAACCAACGTCTGGGACTGGTTATTTTGATTAATTGGTCGAGTTGTTCGGGAGAAGCTACCTTTTCTAATGCTTCTTTGCGAAACAGTTGATTTTTCTGCGTCACCATTGAATTTACCTGCAATTTCTATAGAACTTACCCCAAGACTCTTTGCAACCCTCTTTCCTTTGCGCTCTTTGCGTCTTCGCGGTTTATTTCTCTTTAAAAGATTAGAAAACGAACCGCGTTCGCCCAGCCGCGTAGGCGTGAAGGAGAAGACACGAAGTACACGTTCGCGCTTCGCGTCTTTGAAGGAGAAGGAATAAGAGTTTGAGAGAGTTTTTGCGCTCATTTGTGTTTTAATCAATTCCGATTCTTTTGAGCATCCATTCAAATCGCGCTCCTGCTAAGGCAACTTGTGTGAGAAAATGGGTATTAAGTTCGTTGGCGTAAGATTTTTCTAGGGATTGTCCGCTACTGTAAGTTAACCTGCCATAGCCAAGACGCTGGACGATCGCTTGTTGTTTATCGGCTAACAAAACGGACAGCACGCGATAAAATCGAACTGCAAACCCGACATCATGCAGCAGTTTTGCTGCTAATCGCCATTGAGGAATTGACAGTATCCGCGAATTCTGCAATGCTTTAACTGTGACTGCTGGCGGTTGTGCTTCAATAAACGGAGTTTCACCAATAATATCACCACGAGATAACCGGGCAAATTCTTGTTCTGATGGTTCGGTGTTTTCTAAATTAGAAAAAGCTCGTGTTAATGGATTGCTGTTTTCTGCGGCGGCGTTCAAGGCGATCGCACCATCAAGTAAAATATGTAGTGCTTCAATTGGTCTACCACTGCGAATCAACACTGTATCAGCGGCAATTTGTTGGACTCGTCCCGCAGCAATCAACCAATCAATATCGCTATCGTGTAACTCTGCAAATATAATCAACGCTTCCCGTAGTTGCGGTTGACTCAATACAACTGTGCTGCGTCCAAGTTGATTCATCAAAAGTTCTAGCCGATTTGCTAACAGCACTGCACTTGCTCTTGTAAGGTGCGCGGCAAAATTGAGGTCTTGTTGCAACTTTTGTAATAGATGCGATCGCTCAATTGCCAAAACCAAAGATTTGCTCGTCGCACAAACTGTAGTAGACGGTAAGTAAGTTTCTAAAAAAGGTATTTCTCCTACCATCTCCCCACTCGACAATCGAGCAATTTCCCGTCCCGGCAGGACACCACCTTCAAGCGCTGCAAAAGCTCGACCCAGCGGATTTGCATTACTCTGAGTCAGCGAAACTGTTAACGCTCCATCTAAAAGAATATACAATGCATCTAGCGGTTGACCTTGCTGAATTAGAACAGTTCCTGGCTCAATTTCGACTTGATGTCCGGTTGCCAACATCCAGTCTATATCTTGATTGCTAAGTTCCTTCAATAGAACTTGTGTCATTGATAAATAAACTCCCTTAAAGAATAGTACATGGGAGAACAAATAATTTGGAAATAGCTTGAGTATGAGAATTCAAAATTCCAAAGTTTCATTACTTTCTGCCAAAAAGTTTGGCTAATCCGCTAAAAAAGCTCATAATATCGTTTGGAGAATTCAAATCTAAACCAAGAACTTGAAAAGCCGAAGAAAATGTCTGAGAAGATTTAAAAATAGAACTTGTTCCCATGCTTCTTCGCCTTGAACCTCTTCGCTGCGCTGAAAATATATCACTTTTTTCAAACATCGAACCAGAGAATAAAATATTGATTCCCCCCGCAATTCCTTCAAGTTCTTCTTCAGATAATTCCACCGGAGTATTATTTACATCTATTTCGTTAGACATGATTTTATCCTTTGCCGTTTGCGATTAATTGATCTAAGCAGATTAGTAGATCCCATTAAACCAATTAATGATTTCTGAAATTACACTATTTCTGGAAGGTAGGGACTTATGCAGATCCAGAGGTAAACCCTCTAAAAGTTAAAGCAGAGACTTTTCGTGTAATGAAACAGCCTCTGCTTAAGTCCCAGTCAGAACACACTTATTACTGGGACTCTATATGAAATTCACTATTACTGATTATTGGCGATAATCCCCTCAAGCTCCTCAGTGCTAATATTGACGGATTGGGTATAATGATAATCCCAACACGCCGCAAATTCACCGCCGGAAGCTGTGCAAAGCTGAACATTGTAGGCGCGTACATCACATTCTCTACGCCCAATTCTCAGTTCAAGATTATTGGGATCAGCATCTTGCATATTTATGATGATATTGCAAATTTTCCCTTTAACCTTTACCATGAACCCCCAAAACCTACGCAGTATTGGATCGCATCTGTAAAGTACCTGTAAATTCTAGTGCTTGAAATGCGATCGCATTTTTTTATTGACCAATCACTCTTCTTTGGGCAATATAAGTATCCAGATTGGCAATTAAGTTTTGATACTGTAAAAACTGAGCATAGCAAGTAGAGTTGTCAATATATGGGCTGTTGTAGCAATTTGCTATTACAATCTTTGCTTGCCGAGCTTGTTCGTTCCTAAAAATTATGACTTCTTGTATTGAAAGTCGATCAAGTTGCTCGCGAGTAATCCTTTGTGCATTTGCGGGCATTTGTATGGTTAAAGAAATGCCGAAAATCGCTAAAGGAATTAGCATTTTTTTGAAATACTTAAGATGATCCGATGGCATTTTAATCCCTTTTTGGTTCTAAAAATATTGGTTGCGACAGCCTAACGGGACTTAGACAAAAATTAAGCCCAAATAAAGCCCAAACTGGCTTTATAAGCAGCAAATACGTCACGATTAAGAGTCAGCCAATTGAAAAATCGATCTTGTCATAGCCGTTCTAAAGGCATCTATTGCTTCAGTAAATTTACGGAGTGAGTATTTTACCCACCCAGGTTGTGTAATTAATTAACAGCGATCGCTTGACCAGCCGAGCTAAAGATTTCTTGCGCGTTGGTGAAAGAAACTGTACCGCTACCACCAGGACCAGC